>DASQCM010000121.1:0-3979 GCA_035634675.1 Gaiellaceae bacterium | reverse complement strand
ACGTCCGTGTTCCCCTCGACGACGACCGCCCTGTCCTCGCGCGCGATCGCCTGCCGTGCCGTGTCCAGGCCGTAGAGGAGGTCGCCCTTGCGGAACAGCTCGCCCTCCCGCGTGTTGACGTACTTGGGAGGGAGTGGATCGTCGTCGTAGAGCTTCCGCGCCTGGAAGCCGCGCACGCGCCCGCGCGCGTCGGCGAGCGGGAAGACGATGCGCCGCTGGAAGTAGTCGTTGCCGCGGCTGTTGGCGAGCCCGACGGCCTGCAGGTCCTCAGGCGTGTAGCCCTCCTGGAGCGCGCGCGATGCGAGCCGGGCGCCGCCCGGCGCATAGCCGAGCCGGAACTCGCGGCAGACCTCCTGCTCGAGCCCGCGGGACGCGAGGTACTCGCGCGCCGGCGCGGCCGCGTCCGAATCCCAGAGCACCCGCGCGCAGAACTCCGCCGCCCGCTCGAGCAGGGCCTTCAGCCGCTCGTCGCGCTGCCGCTTCTGCTCCTGCTCCGGTGACGCCTCCTCGTACTCGAGCTCGACGCCGAAACGCCGCGCGAGCAGCTCGATCGCGCCGACGAAGTCGACATTCTCCGTCTTCTTGACGAACGTGATCGCGTCGCCACCCTCGCCGCACCCGAAGCACTTGAAGGTGCCGCGCCCCGGCGAGACGGTGAAGCTGGGCGTGCGCTCCTGGTGGAAAGGACAGAGGCCCTTGTACGTGCTGCCGGCCTTGCGCAGACGGACGACGTCCTCGACGACCGGGAGGATCTCCATCGTCGCCTTGACGCGCTCGACCGACTCGTCTTTGATCCGGGCCACGCTCTAGTCCAACTCTGCCGCGTACGCGAGCGCGAACCGGTCGGTCATGCCTGCGAGGTAGTCGGTGGCGTCCTCGACGTCCATCCCGCGCTCGTCGACGAGCTGCTCGAAGATGCGCCGCACGGCCAGGCGCGCCGGATCGTGATCCTGCAAGAGGTACACGCGCTCGAACATGAACGACCGCAGCGCGAGCATTGCCTCGCCGACCTCTTCGCTCTGGACGATGTCACCGGCCCGCGCGGAGCCCTCGACGACGTCGTGGACGAGCGTGTCGGTACGACGCGAGCCCGTGTCTCCGAGCAGCTCGATCGGCCCCGCCGGCAGGTCGCCGAGCTCGAGATACCCGGCGCGTAGCGCATCGTCGATGTCGTGGTTGATGTACGCGAAGCGGTCGACGAGGCGCACGATGCGACCCTCGAGCGTCTCCGGCTCCTGCGGGCCGGTGTGCGTAAGGATGCCGTCGCGCACCTCCCACGTCAGGTTGAGGCCGCGTCCGTCGCGCTCGAGCCGCTCGACGACGCGGAGCGAGTGCTCGTTGTGGCGAAACCCGTCGCCGCCGCGCTCGCGCAGCAGCTCGTCGAGTGCCTGCTCTCCGGCGTGGCCGAACGGCGGATGGCCGACGTCGTGTCCGACGGCGATCGCCTCGGTCAGGTCCTCGTTGAGCCGTAGTGCCCGGGCGACGCCGCGCGCGATGCCGGCGGCCTCGAGCGTGTGTGTGAGGCGCGTGCGGAAGTGGTCGCCTTCGGGATCGACGAAAACCTGCGTCTTGTGGCGCAGCCGGCGGAATGCCTTCGAGTGAACGATGCGGTCACGGTCGCGCTGGAACGGCGTGCGCAGCCGGCACTCCTCCTCCGGCGCCTCACGGCCGCGCGTCTCGTACGAGCGCACGGCCAGCGGCGATAGCCACTGCTCCTCGTGCTCGCGAACCGCGTCCGCGAAGCCGTCGGCGACCTGTCCGGCGATCTCGGGCATCGTCAGGCCAGCGTAGCCCGGTTGCCGGATCCCGACTAGAGGATGATCGGGACAGTGCCGCCGTCGGCACTCCACGCGGCGCCGGTGACGTAGCTCGCGCGTGGCGAACAGAGGAATACGACGACTGCGGCGATCTCCTCGGGCTCGGCGAGGCGGCCGAGCGGGCGGCCCGCGGCAACCTTGGCGAGCACCTCGTCGCGCTCTCCCTGCTGGTCGGCGAGGCCTCCCTCCCCGAGCCACGCCTGCGTCGCGGTTGGCCCAGGCGTGACGGCGTTGCAGCGGAGCCCGTCCTTCGCGTACAGATCGGCGACGAGCCGCGAGAAGGACAGGAGCGCCGCCTTCATGACGGAGTAGTCAGGCATGCCGGTCGACGGGCGCTTCGCCGCGGTCGAGGAGACGTTCACGATCGTCCCCGAGCCGCGCTCGCGCATCCCCGGCACCGCCGCGCGCGTCGCCCGCACCGCGCTCATGAGGTTGAGGTCGAAGGACTCCTGCCAGACCTCGTCGGTCACGTCCTCGAGCTTGCGGATCTCGCTGTAGCCGACGTTGTTCACGAGCACGTCGAGCCGGCCGTGCCGCTCGATCGTCTCCGCCACGACCCGCTCGGGCTCGCCGGGCTGCGAGAGATCCGCGCGAACGTCGCCGCCGCTGCGGCCCGTGGTGACCACCGAGGCCCCCTCGGCGCGGAGGAGCTTGGCCGTCTCGAGACCGATCCCCCCGGTGGAGCCGGTGACGAGGCAGACGCTGTCCGCGAGCCCGAGATCCATGGCTGGCTAGCGTAGTCAGTCGTGACGGCTTTGCTACTCGTTCGCCACGGCGAGACCGACTGGAACGCCGACGGGCGTCTCCAGGGGCACACCGACCGCCCCCTCAGCGACTTCGGCCGAAGGCAGGCTCGGCAGCTCGCCGAGGAGCTGGCGGAGGAAAAGCTCGACGCGATCTACGCGAGCGATCTCTCCCGGGCGCGCGAGACGGCGGAGATCGTCGGCGTGCGGCTCGGGCTGGGCGTGGTCATCGACCCGGGCCTGCGCGAGAAGGACTGGGGAACCTGGGAGGGTCTGACCGGCGTCGAGCGCGACCGGGTCGAGTTCGTGGGCGAGTCCACGGAGGCACACCAGGAGCGGATGCTGGGGGCGCTGAGGCGCATCGCGGAACGCCATTCCGGCGGGCGCGTGCTCGTCGTCACCCACGGCGGCTCGATGCGCCGCGTGCAGACGGTTGCGCTCGGAATGGCGCTGCCCGTCGTCGAGAACTGCGGCCGCTGGCTCTGCGTGTTCGAGAACGGCGATTTCCGCCCGGTCATCCGCTCGGGATGAGGCACCAGCCCGCAGTGGGACGGAGGATGCTCGAGTGCCAGAAGGGCTTTCGCCGACCGAGGTCGGCAAGGAGATCGGCGAGCACGCCGCCCACCACGGCCGCGCCCACACTCGCCGCGACGAGCTGATCTCGATCGGCGAGGCGGTGCTGCTCTCGATCGTGACCATCGTCGCGGCCTGGTCCGGCTATTCGGCGGCGAAGTGGAGCACGCACTCGTCGCTCGATCTGGCGAAGGGGGCCACGATCCGAGCTAAGGCGAACCGCGCGTTCCAGCAATCGCTGACGCTCCGGTCGCAGGACGCAGCGAACTTCAACGCCTGGTTCGCCGCCTATCTCTCCGGTAACAAGCGCGGACAGGAGGTTGCCGAGAGGCGCTTCAGGGACCAGTACGACGTCGCGTTCCGCGCCTGGCTCGCGACCAAGCCGTTCACGAACCCCAATGCGCCGAAGGGGCCGCAATACATGCCGCAGTACAAGCCGACCGGAGCGGCGCTCTCGCGGCGACTCGACCGGACGGCGGATGCGTACTACGCGTCGGGCGAACATGCCGCGAGCACCAGCGACAAGTACATCCGTGTCACCGTCATCCTGGCCAGCGTCCTCTTCCTCGTCGGGATCAGCAGCCATTTCCCGCTTCGAAGCGTCCGCTACGGCCTCGTGACCCTGGGAGCGGCTCTCCTCATCTTTGCGGCGATCCAGATCCTCAGCCTGCCTGGCCCACCGGCCTAGAACGGCTACGCTCGGCTCGGTGGAGGACTACACGAGCAAGTACAAGGGCGAGCAGGTCGAGGTCGCGCTGTTCGGCGGCGAGTACCAGGAAGGCGTGCTGACCGCGTACTGCTACGTCGACGAGGTCGCGCACATCGAGCTGAACGGCCACATCCTCG
>DASQCM010000120.1:0-8051 GCA_035634675.1 Gaiellaceae bacterium | reverse complement strand
GCGCGCGTCGGCGGCGGTCAGGTCGAAGAGCCGCTCGAGGAGCATCGTGGCGACACCGCGGCCGCGCTGGTCCGGATCGACGGCGACGTTCATCACGTGCCACGCGTCGACGTAGCGCGAGACGATCAGGTAGCCGACGAGGGCTCCGTCCTCCGCGTCGGCCTCGAACGCGCCGAGACAGATCGAGCTCGGCTTTGCCAGCTCGCCGGCGAACATCGAGCGCGACCACGGCGTCGGATACGAGCGGCGCTCGATCTCCTCGATCTCGCCCAGGTCGTCGAGGAGGAGCCGGCGCAGCTCGATTGTTGTCACTGGACGTTCCTGTCCGCGTCGGGGACGCGGAGGTAGAGCGGCTCGAGCTCGTCGACCGGTCCCGCCTCTCCCGCGAGCTCGACGTGGAACCGGGCGCGCGGCAGGTGACGTTCGTCGTCGTCGGGCGGGACGAAGGCTCCGCGTTCCTCGAGCAGCGATCGGTAGCGCAGCGCGCCGTCCCCGACGCAGACGGCACCGTCTCGAATCGGCAGCTCCTGCGGCGTGAGCACGCGCGGCTCGCCGTCGACGACGGTGAAGATCTCGCGCCGCTTCGCGTCGATCACCGGCACCGCATCCGGAGCGCCGGCTGCCAGCGCGTCCAGGGTCGAGATACCGGCGCCGGGAAGCTCCAGCGAGAGCGCGAGCCCGCGCGCCACGGCGAGCCCGATCCGGACGCCCGTGAAGCTGCCCGGCCCGAGCCCGACCGCGAGCCGATCGAGGTCGGTCGGATGCGCGCCCGCCTGGCGGAGCAGCGCGTCGACATCCTCGAGCAGAGTCTGCGCACGCGAGACCCGCTCGCCGAGCACCTCTCCATCATCGACCAGAGCGCTCGTCGCTGCTCCCGTCGCCGTGTCGAACGCCAGCGTCAGCACTCCTCGATCTCCACCGCTCTCCCGCCGCCAGCATGCCGCAAACGCACTGCATAACGAGGCGGCGGTAGAACGCCCTCCCCCGCCTCCGGCCACTCGACGAACGCGATCGCCTGCTCGAAGTACGGCTCGAGGTCTCCCCACTCCGCCGGCGAGACGCCCTCGAAGCGGTAGAGGTCGAGATGCGAGATCGCGACGCCGTCGCCGTGGTAGCGGTGCCCGATCGTGTACGTCGGGCTCGTGACGCGCTCGCGGACGCCGAGCTCGACGCAGGCGCCACGCACGAAGGTCGTCTTACCCGAGCCGAGCTCGCCCGCAACGGTGACGACGTCGCCGACCGCCAGCCGCCGCGCAAGCTCGGCCGCGAGCGCTTCCGTCTCCTCCGGTGCGTGCGTCAGCGTCTCCACCATCGAGCCTCCTATCATCGCGGCCATGCCTGCTTATGTGATCGTCGAGACGGACATCCGCGACCCCGAGCAATACGAGCGCTACAAAGAGGCCTCGCCGGACGCCGTGCACGGCGGCGGCGGCCGCTTTGTTGTGCGTGGCGGCGAACTCGCCGTCCTCGAGGGCGACTGGAACCCGTCGCGGCTCGTGATGCTCGAGTTTCCAGACCTCGAGACGGCCAAGCGGTGGTACGACTCGCCGGAATACCAGGAGGTGCGCAAGCTCCGCGACGGTGCGGCGAACCTCCGGATGGTCGCCGTCGAAGGCCTCTAGAAGAGGCCCAGCTGCTCAGCCGGCGCCGCGACCGCCGGCTCGGGCTCGGGCTCCGGCTCGGGCGCCGCGACCGGCGTCGGCTGGACACCGCGTCCGACCAGCTCCGGCAGGCGGGCGAAGTCCGCCTCGAGCACCTTCAGCATCGCGGGCGTGTAGAGCGCCGCGGCCGGGTGGTAGAGCGGGTACAGGAGGACGCTGCGGCCTGCGATGGTGAGCGGCTGCTCCTGCCCGTGCACGCGCGTGATCCCGAGCGGGCGGCCGGAGAGCAGCTTGGTCGCGAAGTTGCCGAGCGTCGCGATCACCTTCGGCTCGATCAGCTCGATCTGGCGGAAGAGGTGCGGCTCGCAGGACTCGATCTCGTCCGGCTGCGGGTCGCGGTTCCCGGGCGGGCGGCACTTGAGCACGTTGGCGATGTAGACGTCCTCCCGCCGGAGCTCGACGCCCGCGAGCAGGCGGTCGAGGAGCTTCCCCGCCTGGCCGACGAACGGGATGCCTTGCTTGTCCTCGTGGAAGCCGGGCGCCTCGCCGACGAACATCACGTCGGCATGCGGGTTGCCGGCGCCGAAGACGACCTGCGTCCTGCCCTGCGAGAGCCTGCAGCGCGTGCAGGTCCCAGTCGCCGCCGCGTACGCGTCCAGCGGCTCCAGGGGCGAAACCGGCACGGCACTCACGGCAAGCGAGTCTACGAGGCCCGCCCGACGGACACGACTCGGGCCCGCCAGCGGCCGCGCGGCGCGTCCACCACGATCTCGTCGCCGGGGCTCTTGCCTAGCAGCGCCCGGCCTACGGGCGAGTCGGGCGAGACGCCGCCGACGCCGGTGATCTCGACCTCGAGCCGCTCGCCATCGTCACGCTCGAGCTCCACCCGCGAGCCGACGGTGACGACGCCGCTCGCCGCAGCCGCCTCCTCGTCGACAACCGTCGCGTGCTGGAGCCGGTGGCGCAGCACCCTGATCCGGGCCTCGAGCAGCCCCTGCTCGTTCTTAGCGGCGTGGTACTCGAAGTTCTCGGAGAGGTCGCCGTGCGCACGCGCGGTCGCGATGGCCTCCACCGCCTCCTTGCGCTTCGGCCCTTCGAGCTCGGCCAGCTCGGACTCGAGCTGCTCCTTGGCCGCCGGCGTCAGGACCTCGCCTTCGTCCCCCCGAGCCATCCCGAGCTAGTGCCCGCAACCGCAGGAGCCACCGCAGCAACCTCCGCCGCCGCCGCCGGATGCGACCGGCTTCGTCACGCCGTGCACCGCGAAGGAGGAGAACTGCCGCGAGACGTTGGTGGCTGCGCAGTCGGGACATGCGACCCGGTCTTCGCCGCGCACCAGCTCCTCGAAATGGGACTCGCACTCCATGCAGACGTACTCGTAGATGGGCACGAGGCTGATGCTACTGCGACGAGCAGGTCGCCTGCTTGCCGCCCACGATCTCCCGCAGGAGCGCCGTCGGCGTCCCGGGCACCGCGAGCGTGAACCGCTCCGGCCGCGCCAGGTCGAGGATCGTCATCTTGTTGGGACCGGGCGCCGCGCAGCCGGCTCCCGTGAGCCGCCAGTACGGGTTGAAGTGGGCCCGGAGGAGGTACCGGCCGGCCGCGAACACGCGGCCGCCGATCACGGTGTGGCCGAAGGAGGTCACGACCGGATGGGCGGGCCCCGTGAGGATCGCCGTCGCATGCGGCAGCTCGAAGATCGCCCAGTTCCGGCTCCGGAAGACGACCTTCAGCCCGGAGGCCGCCGAGCGCAGCACGCTCCTCTCCTGCGGGCCGCCGTCCCAGTCGAGCGGCGAGGTCCGGCTGAGGAGGACGTAGCGGACGGCGTTCGAGCGCAGCCATCTCCGGTAGGCGACAGGGTCGAGGTTCTTCGAGTAGAGGACGCGGTTGTCCGCGACATCGAGCTGCCGGTACCAGCCGCGCGCAAGCGCGAGCCCGGCCTTCGGGATCCAGTACGCCTCCCAGTGCTCGGCCGTCGGTACCACCTCGACGCGAAAACCGGGCCGGTCGTGGGCCTGGAGGAAGCCAATCGCGGGCCGCCAGAAGCTCGCGTGCTGCGACTGGTTGTCGAGCCGCGACGGGATGAGGAGCATGTACGGCACGAGGTTGTAGGCGAACGCTCCGGCGAGCGCCAGCACGACGAGACGCCGCGGCCGAAAGCCGGCGAGGCTCGCGGTAAGCAGCATCACGGGGAAGATGAACGCGCTCAGCCGGGTCCAGTTGTCCCCGAGGGGCGACGGCACGACGTAGACGACGACGCTGCCGAGACCCCAGAGCGCGTAGAAGGCGACGAGCGGCGCGGCGCCGCGGGCGCGGCGCGCGACGAGAACGCCGAGCGTGGTGACGGCAAGCACGCTGACGAAGTCGACCCAATGGAACGGGTACGAGCCGGTGCTCCCCGGGAAGAGAAGCAGCGCGAGCACCTCGATCCCCGCCGCGACCACGAGACCGGCCCCGAACCAGATGTGCCGGCGCGAGATCTCCCGGCGCGAGACGACGTACGAGACGACGACGAGGCAGAGGAACGCGAAGGCGAGGGGGCTCAGGCCGACGGTGATCGCAGCCATGAGCGCCGCGAGCCGAAGCCGCCGCACCTGCAGGAGCTTCAGCGTCGCGAGCATCGCTGTGAAGCCGAGCGTGTAGGCGTAGAGCCCGGTGAACATCGGCGCGGCGGCGAGCACGCCGAACACGCGCGACGGCCAGAGCGCCGCCCTCCCCCATTCCCGCAGCGCGATCGACGAGAAGAGCACCGTCGAGGCCACTGCGGCCGCGAAGACGAGCGGCAGGTTCCCGACGAGCGCAGCCGGGAGGTAGTAGAGGAGGCTGTACGACGCGAGCGGGTACGTCCCGGCGTACCAGAAGTTGTCCCAGATCAGCGCCCCGTCGCGGACGAGGAACGTGCGGTAGAGATGGACGGGAGCGTCGCCGGGGGCGGGGCCGATCGCGAGGACGAGCCCCGCGAAGGCTGCGGTCAGCGCGGCGCCGAGCAGCAGCTCGCGGCGACGCGAGAGGTTGGGAACCTCGATAAGGCCTGCGGCGGCGGAGCTCATCCGGGCAACTTCATCCTCGCACGTACATGGGACGCACGACGGTCTTCTCACCGGAGCCTCGCCGTTGAACCATGAGCCGCCGATGAGGTGGATCCGGGGACGCGCGCGGCGCCCCCGGATCCGGCAGCGGCTTACGCCGACGGCGCGATGTTCTGGTTCAGGTGGAAGACGTTCGTCGGGTCGTAGCGCTCCTTCAGCGCGACGAGCCGGGCATACGTCTCCTGCCCATAAGCCTCCTCGGCACCACCGTCGGCGTCGCCGAGGAAGTTCACGTAGGCGCGACCCGTCTGGTCGGCCTTCGTCGAGGCGATCACGGTGCGCGCCCACTCGGTGTGCGCACCCAGCAGCGCCTCCTCGGGCGTGCCGGTGACCGCGTTGAGCACATACGGCATCAACCGCTCCGGGAAGGCCGTGTCCCCCTGGCCGACGCGGGCGACGGCTCCGCCCATCTGGTGGACGTGGATCTCGGCCTGCGGTCCCGGCGTGTTCTGGTGCAGCGCCACGAGCGAATCGATCGTCTCGTCCGAGAGGCCGGCCAGGTTCGTCGCCTTGAAGTAGGCGTTGATCCCCTTCGGCCAGAGCGGATCGAGTAGGCCCTGGATGAACTGGTACGGCATCGGATGGATCAGGTCCGCGACCGGCTCGGCGACGGTCCGCAACTCGCGGACCAGTGCCTCCCCGTCGGCGACCGGACCGGCGCAGACGGCGATCACGATCGCCACCTTCTTCCCGTGCCACTCCTCCGGGATCACGGGCAGCGGTGGCGCGGACGTGAGGCTGATCGCCGTGGTGATCGCGTCCGGAGCCGTCGGCGCCCAATCGCGATAGAAGCGCAGCAGGTCGCCGGCGGCGTCGCCGGGCAGAAAGAGCGGTCCGGCATAGACCTCGGGGCCGACCGGATGTACCGCCAGCTCGAACGAGGTGACGATCCCGAAGTTCCCGCCGCCTCCGCGCAGGCCCCAGAAGAGGTCCGCGTTCTCGTCGGCGCTCGCGTGCACGAGCCGGCCGTCGGCAGTGACGACGTCGGCCCCGACGAGGTTGTCGCAGGCGAGCCCGTACTGCCGCATCAGCCAGCCGATGCCGCCGCCGAGCGTGAATCCGGCGACGCCGGTGGTCGAGACGAGGCCGCCGGTGGTGGCGAGGCCGAACTGCTGGGCCTCATGGTCGACGTCGCCCCAGACCGCGCCCGGACCGACGAAGGCGCGACGGGCGTTCGGGTCGACGCGGACGTTCCGCATCGGCGAGAGGTCGATCAGCATGCCTCCGTCGGTCGTCGAGAGGCCGGCCACGCTGTGACCACCGCCGCGGACTGCGACCTCGAGGTCGTTCGCGCGCGCGAAGCCGAGCGCGGCGATCACGTCGGCCACGCCGGTGCAGCTCGCCACGACCGCCGGCATGCGGTCGTCGTGCGCGCCGTTCCAGACCTGCTTCACCTCGGTGTACCCGTCGTCGCCGGGCAGGAAGAGGTCGCCGCGCAACGCGTCGCGCAACTCCTGCACCGTGGCCTCGCCGAGGACGGGCGCGAGCATCTCCGTCATGAGTTCCTCCTTCTCGTGGAGTAGGTCGCGCCCGTTCTATCGAGGGGCTCTTAGCGCTCGATTTGCGCCGGATTTGCAGCGCTCAGGCGTTGGTGGACGTGCTCGACCCAGCGGGAGTCGCCGCGCGCCTCGAAGCCTTCGAGTGCTCGCTCGAACAGGCCGCGGGCCTGCGCGTCGTCGCCTCGCAGGAGCGCGAGCTCGGCGAGGTTGGCGCAGGTGACGGCCTGCCAGCGCACGCGGCGCGTCTCGCCCACCACGGTCAGAGCTTCCCCGAGCCGCTCTTCCGCTTCCGCCGGGCGGTCGCGAGCCAGTTCGAGGTCGGCGATCCGCCACAGCGTCGAGACAAGCCCCCAGCGGTCGCCGGCTCGCCGGAACGTCGCGAGGGCCTCCTGGAGAAGATCGGCTGCGCGTGTGTACTCGCCGCGGCGGGTCGCGACCTGCCCGAGCCCGACGAGCGCGAGCGCAACCCCACGCCGGTCGCCCAGCTGCTCCCGCAACGGGCGTGCGCGCTCGAAGAAGTCGGCCGCTTCGTCGAGGCGACCTTCCGAAAGCTCGAGGTTGGCGAGGCGCGCCCACGCGTCCGCACGACCCTGATCGCTTCCGATCCGCTCGAAGTACGAGAGACCCTGCTCGAGCCGCTCGCGCCCCTGCCGCTCGTCGCCGGCGGAGCGGACGACGTTCGCCCAGTTGATGAGGACGTAGCCGGCCGCTACCTGGCACGAGATGTCGGCGAACGGCTGCAGCGTGTCCTCGAACGCGATGCGCACGCCCGGGGTGGCGGGGTCGGGACGGATCATTTCGGCGACATTGACGAGCGCCGGGACCGACTCCTTCGAGTCCGCGAGCGCGCTGAACAGCGTGTAGCTCTCCTCGCAGAGCCGCTCCGCCACGGCGACGTCGCCCGCGACCCAGGCCGCAGCCCCGAGCGAGTAGGCGAGCACCGCCTCGGCTTCCGCGAGGCCGTGCTCCCGGGCCAGCGCAAGCGCCGGCTCGTAGAAGCTCGCCGCCTGCACGCCGTCGTCCGCGGCGATCTCGACGGCCGCCCGGAAGTGGAGCGTGCGCCACTCGAGTGCGGGATCGCCGAGCCTGCGCGCGAGCGCGACCGCTTCCTCGACCTTCGCGAGGCCGAAGCCCGCATCTCCCGAGCGGAACTCGATCGCTGCATCGCCGAGCAGCGCCCTGATGCGCTCTGGCGAATCGCCGGGCGCGCGTTCGAGCGACTCGGTAAGCCAATGCCGTGCTTCCGGCAACTCGATCCGGCGGAGCCAGAACGGCCAGACGGCGGCACTCAGGCGTAGCGCTTCCTCGGGATTTGTGTCGAGCAGCGTCTCGAGCGCGACGCGGAGATTGCCCTGCTCCGAATCGAGGCCCGTCAGTTGCCCGTCCAGGCCCGTGACGAGGTTGACGAGCCAGGCCGCGTGCCGAGCGGCCAGGGCGGGGCGTTCCCCGGACACGACGAGCCTGCTCGCCGCGTAGCTGCGAATCGTCTCGAGGAGCCGGTAGCGTCGCCGCCCGCGCCGATCTTCGCTCGCAACGAGCGACTTGTCCACGAGATCGGCGAGCAGGAGCGCCACCTGGTCGGCCTCGAGACCCTCCCCTGCGCAGACGTCCTCGACGGCTTCGAGGGCGAAGCTGCCGGAGAAGATCGCGAGCCGGCGCAGCAGCGAGCGTTCCTCATCAGACAGCAGCTCGTGGCTCCAGTCGAGCGTCGCTTCGAGCGTTTGCTGGCGCGTGGGGGCCGCACGGCTTCCGGCGCGGAGAAGCCGGAACCGATCGTCGAGGCGACCGGCGAGCGCCGCCGGGGTGAGCGCGTCCACGCGGGCCGCCGCAAGCTCCAGCGCCAGCGGAAGCCCGTCGAGCCGGTG
>DASQCM010000119.1:0-12584 GCA_035634675.1 Gaiellaceae bacterium | reverse complement strand
TCGACGGAGCCGAGCGGCTTCATGAGTGTCGGCAGGGGCTTCATGCCGGCGCGCACGACGATCTCCTCGCCGTTCGAGACGCCGCCCTCGATGCCGCCCGCGCGGTTCGTCCCGCGGTGCAGGCCGCGCTCGTCGCGCACGATCTCGTCGTGCGCCTCGGAGCCGCGAAGGCCCGCGAGCGCGAATCCGTCCCCGATCTCGACGCCCTTCACGGCCTGGATACCCAGCGCCGCAGCCGCAAGCCGCGCGTCGAGGCGGTCCTCGCGCCGCGCGTACGAGCCGAGGCCCGGTGGCACGCCGCGAGCCCGCACCTCGACGCGCCCGCCGAGCGTGTCGCGCTCCTGCCGCGCCTCGTCGACCGCGACCGGATCGGCGCCCGCCTCGGTCAGCGCCACCCCCGCGACCTCGATCCCGATCTCCCGCAGCAGCGTCTTCGCCACGGCGCCGGCCGCGACGTAGACGGCAGTGTGCCGCGCGGAGGCGCGCTCGAGCGCATCCCGGACGTCGGCGAGGCCGTACTTCTGCACGCCGGCGAGATCAGCGTGTCCGGGCCGCGGCAGTGTGACCGGCTTCGTCCCCTTGCCCTCCGGCTCCCCGTCCGGCGGCCACGGGCTCATGCCCCACATCCAGTTCTTGTGGTCGCGGTTGCGGACGACGAGCGCGAGCGGCGTCCCCAGCGTGCGGCCGTGGCGGAGGCCCGCGAGCACCTCGACCTCGTCGGTCTCGATCTGCTGGCGCGGCGAGCGGCCGTAGCCCTGCTGGCGGCGCCGGAGATCCGAGTCGATCGCGTCCTTCTCGAGGACGAGCCCCGCGGGTAGCCCGGAGACGATCGCGACGAGCGCCGGCCCGTGCGACTCGCCGGCCGTTGCCAGCTCGAGGCTCATTGCGGGAGCGTAGTGCGCTAGAGGTGGAGGAGCTCCCGCACGCGGCGACGGCGTGGCCGGCGCAGGGTCGCAAGCAGAAACCGCGCCAACCTGCCGGACTCGTGCGGATCGAGCGAGATCGCGGCCTCCGCCTCCTCGCCGTGCCAGACGCTGAGGCGCGCATGGTGCGGTTCGGTCAGGTACACGGAGACGCGCAGTCCGCCGTCCCCGACATCCGGATGTCCGCGGAAGTACTCGACGATCTTCGTGCGCTGCGCCTTGCCGCAGTGCGGGCAGAAGCGGAACTCGTCCTGCACCTCTCCCCTGCATGCGCTGCAGCGCCTCATGTGCTCCTTCTATGCCCGCGGCGGGCTCAGGTCAAGCCGAGAGCGCTCCGCATCGCGTCGAGCGGGGCCTCGACTCCCGTCCAGAGCTCGAAGCTCGCGGCTCCCTGCGCGACGAGCACCTCAAGCCCATCGAGGACACGCGCGCCCGACGCCGCAGCTGCCTCGGCCGTCGCAGTTCGCGGATACGGCAGGTCGATCAGCGTCTGACCCAGCCCGAGCTCGAACAGCACCTCGTCCCGTACCGGGGTCGCGTGGATCACGAGGTCGGCGTCGCGGACGTCCGGCGGCCACTCGCCGCGGCGGGCGAACAGGCGCCCGTCGGGCAGCGCCTGCCGGAACGCCGCTGCCGCCCCGCCGTCCCCCACGATCGCCGGCTTGTAACAGCCTGTTACTTGCCCGAGGATCGCGGCGTCGGTCGAGAAGCCCCGCCCGCGCACGATCGTGTTCACCGACGGCAACTCGGCGCCGAGGATCCCGGCGGCGTCGAGCTTGTACGGCGCCGTCACGTTCGCGTACTCGACCTCCCGCACCGCGGCCTCCAGCTCCTCGGGCAGGACGTCGCGAACGACGTACTCCCAGTCGAGCCCGGCGGCCGCGAAAGCAGCGTTCTGCATCCCGGGCGACAGCGAGTGCGCGACCGGATGGCCGATCAGCACTACCTCAGTAGCCGTACTGGGCCTCGTGCTGGAGGAAGTCCTGGTAGTTCGCGGTGAAGTAGTGGTGCCGGTGATCCGGCTTGCGCACGAAGTAGAGGTAGTCGACCTTCGCAGGATGGGCCGCAGCCTCGATCGCCGCCAGCCCCGGGTTGTTGATCGGCGTCGGCGTAAGGCCCGGCTTGTTGCGCGTGTTGTACGGGTTGTCGCTGTTGAGGTCAGAGTTGGTGAGCGACTGCGTCGGCGGGATGTGCAGTCCGTAGCGCGTGGTCGCGTCGATCTGGAGCGCCATGCGCTCGTGGAGCCGGTTGTAGATGACGGCCGCAATCAGCGGGCGCTCCTTCGGCACCTGCGCCTCGCCCTCGACCATCGAGGCGATGATCAGGACGTCGTACGGCGTGAGGTCCTTGCTCCGGGCGTACGAGAGGTCGACCGTCTTCCAGTCCGCGGCGAACTCCTGCAGCTGCGCGCGTGCGAGCTGCGCAGACGTCGTCTTGCGGTCGAAGTCGTAGGTGTCCGGGAAGAGAAAGCCCTCGAGGGACTTCACGTGGCCGAAGCCCGGGATCGTGCGCGACCCCTTCGTCGCCGCGAGGTACGAGTCGCCGGACAGCTTCACCTTCCGGCGCGACTCCTTCACGGCGATCTTCGCCACCGCCCCGACCCGCGCGGCCATCTTCGCCCGCGTGAACCCCTCGGGGAAGACGACCCTGAACTGCCGCAGCTGCCGGATGGTCGTGGTCGGCGGCGCCGCGGCGTTGGACGAGCCCCGCACGACGAGCGCGGCGGCCACGGCTCCGAGCACGAGGACGATCAAGACGACCGCGACGAGGCGGCGTACGAGGATCCTCCGCCGCGAGGGGCGCGGAGGTGTCAGCTGGTCGCCGGGCTCCACCGCTCGAGCCAGCCGGAGAGGAGGTGCGCAGCCGCCAGCGCGTCCTTCGGGGCGGCGCCAGCCGTCTGCTCTGCCAGATCGGTCGTGAACCGCTCGTCGAACAGCTCGACCGGGATGTCGAGGACGCGCTGGAGCGCCTCGGCGAAGCGCTCGGTCTCGGCCGCCTGCTCGCCGCGCGTGCCGCGCAGCGTCAGCGGCAGTCCGACGACGACCCGCCCGGGCGCTTCCTCGCGTACGAGCCGCGCCAGCTGGGCGAGCCCCGCGTCGGTTGCGGCGCCTTCGACCACGCCGAGAGGCCGCGCGACGGTCCCGGTCGGATCGGAGACGGCTACTCCCGTGCGCGCCGAGCCGTAGTCCAGCGCCATCACCTTCACGTTCTCATCCTTACGCGGCGACGAGCTCCTTCGCGGCGGCGAGCGCGTCGGCGATGCCGTCGGGGTTCTTGCCGCCGGCCTCCGCGAGTGTTGGCTTGCCGCCTCCGCCGCCGCCGATGTGCTTGCCGAGCTCGCGCACGACCTGTACGGCGTCGAGCCCGCGCGCGACGAGCGACTCGTCGAAGTTGACGACGAGGAACACGCGGCCGTCGTCGCGCGAGGCGACGATCGCGCCGCCCGCCTTCTCCTGCTGGCGCAGGCGGTCGGAGAGGTCCCGGAGCGGACCGCCCTTCACTGCTTTCGCCTCGACGAGGATGACGTCGCCCTCCCTGTCCACGATCGTGAAGTCGGCTTCCTGCCGCGCCGCGGGGCGTTTCGCGTCCCTGCGGACCCGTTCGAGCTCGCTGCGGAGTGCATCGGCCTCTCGTGCCCGCTCGTGCAGCAGAGCGAACGCCTCGCCCGCAGTGACGGCCTCGATCCGCCGCGAGCCGGCGCCGACCGAGCTCTCGGAGACGACCGCGAACGGGCCGATCTCCGCGGTCGACCGGACATGCGTGCCGCCGCAGAGTTCGATCGACCAGCCGTCGATGTCGACGACGCGCACGATCTCGCCGTACTTCTCCCCGAACAGCATCGTCGCGCCGAGCTTGCCCGCCTCCTCGAGCGGGGTCTCGAAGATCCGAACGGGCATGTTCGCCCAGACGCGGTCGTTGACCCGGCTCTCCACCTCCGCGCGCTCCTCCGGCGTCAGCGCAGCTGGATGCGTGAAGTCGAAGCGGAGCTTGTCGGGCCGCACGGCCGACCCCGCCTGGCGGACGTGGTCGCCGAGCACCTCCTGCAGCACTTTGTGGAGGAGATGCGTCGCCGTGTGATTCGCCATCGTCGGGTAACGCACGCCCCACGGCACGACCGCGCGGACGCGCTCGCCCTCGGCGAACCCGCTCCCCTCGAACACAAGTTCCTGGTCGTTCTCGAGCCGCAGCGCCTCGACGAGATCGGCGCGCGTGCCGTCCTCCTTCTCGATCCAGCCGGCGTCGGTGACCTGGCCGCCGCCCGCCGGGTAGAACGGCGACTCGGCAAGCTTTACCTGGAAGAAGCCGTCGCCGAGGTCGGCGTACGCCGTGATCGCCGTCCGCACGTCGACCTGCTCGTAGCCGACGAACTCCGTGCGCGCCGCGCCGCTGAATCGCGGCTCGTACCGACCGGCGCCCTGGCGGGATTGCACCCGGTGCTCCTCCATCAACGCGGTGTACTCCTCGTCGTTGAAGGCGAGGCCGCGTTCGCGCGCGAGCTCCTCCGTCAGCTCCGGCGGGAAGCCGTACGTCGTCTGCAGGTCGAACACGTCCTGGGCCGTGATCTCGCCTTTCGCCGCCGCCTTCTCGAAGATCTCCATCCCGTTCTCGAGTGTCACGCCGAAGCGCTCCTCCTCGGCCGCGAGCACACGGTGGATCTCGCCCCGGTGCTCGGGGAGCTCGGGATAGGCGGCACCCATCTGCTCGATCACGACGTCGGCGAGCCCCGGCAAGAACGGCGGCTTCATGCCGATCCGCAGCCCGTGCTGAGCGGCGCGGCGGATGACGCGACGCAGGACGTAGCCGCGCCCCTCATTGGACGGGCTCACGCCCTCGGCCGCGATGAACGTCATGCCGCGTCCGTGGTCGGCGAGCACTCGATGCGCCTTCGTCGCGTCCTGCGACGAGCCGTACGCGACGCCGGACTGCTTGGCAACCCAGTCCATGATCAGCTGGTAGCCGTCGGTGTCGTAAACGGATGCGACGTCCTGCACGACGCGCGCGACGCGCTCGAGTCCCCAGCCGGTGTCGATGTTCTTGCTGGGAAGGTCGGTGAGCGTGCCGTCGGGATGGAGCTCGTAGGACATGAAGACGAGGTTCCCGATCTCGAGGAACCTCTCGCAGCGCGTGCAACCGGGCAGGCAATCGTCGTTGCCGCAGCCCGTCGCCTCGCCCCAGTCCCAGTAGATCTCCGAGTCCGGGCCGCATGGCCCGGGGCCGCCGACCGACCAGAAGTTCTCCGAGGATGGCAGCGGCACGATGCGCTCCGCCGGCATCCCGATCCGTCCCCAGAGGCCGATTGCCTCCTCGTCGGGACCGAGCTTCAGGCCGGGATCGCCTGCGTGCACGCTCACCCAGATGCGGTCCCAGTCGAGCTTGAGCCGCTCCTGGAGGTACTCGGTCGCGTACTCGATCGCGCCCTCCTTGAAGTACTGGCCGAACGAGAAGTTGCCGAGCATCTCGAAGAACGTCAGGTGGTACGTGTCGAGGCCGACCTCGTCGATGTCGGGGGTGCGGAAGCACTTCTGGCAGGTCGTCGTGAGCGGCGCCGGCGGCGGTTCGTGGCCGAGGAAATACGGCATCTGTGGCTGCATCCCGGCGCTCGTGTAGAGGGTCGAGCGGTCGTCGGCGCGCGGGATCAGGGACGCGGACGGACGCCTGAGGTGTCCCCTCTCTTCGAAGAACGCCTGGAATCCCTCCCGCAGCTCGGCCGTGGTCCGCACGGCGGCCATTGTAGGAGCGGGACTGACGGAGGCCCGCCGCTCACCCGGCTAGCATCGATCCGTGTCTCTGGACGTTCTGACGCCGGTCGCACGACGGCGCCGGAGGCGGCGGTATCGCGGCGGAAGGATCGCTCTGCTGCTCCTGGTCGTGCTGCTCGCCGTCGGCGCAGGCGTCTGGTTCGGGCGGCACTCCGTGACATCGCACCACCACCACGCCGCCGCTTCGCACCGACCGGCGAGCCGGCCCGTGACTGAGACCCAGACGGCCGAGCACCACCCTGCGAAGCCGCCGGCGCGCCTCCTAGCCGGCGCGCCGCTCCTCGAGGGGCGGCACGTCAGCGTCAGCGCGCCGGAGGCGATCCTCGTCGACGCCCACACCGGCCGTGTGCTCTGGACGAAGCGAGCGCATGAACGCCGCAAGATCGCGTCGCTGACGAAGATAATGACCGCGACCCTCGCGCTACGGGCGGTGCCGTGGAAGAGCACGGTCACCGTCGACAAGAGAGTGACGACCGTGCCGCTCGTGAAGGAGGGGCTGCGCGCCGGCGAGCGGGTCAAGGCTTGGAAGCTCTTCTACGCGCTGCTCCTCTACTCCGGCAACGACGACGCAGCCCAGCTCGCGATCTCGTCCGCAGGGTCGATTCACGGCTTCCTGCGCCAGATGAACGCGAAAGCCCACGCGCTTGGCCTCCACGACACGCACTACCGGAGCCCGAGCGGCGTGATCGACGAGGGGAACTTCTCGACCGCGTGGGATCTCGCCGCGTTGACCCGCTATGCGCTGCGGAACCCGCGTTTCCGTTCGCTCGTGAAGACGAAGCGGATCCAGGTGCGTTGGTCGAAGCCGACGAACTCGAAGATCTACCTCAACAACAACTACCTCCTCCACGCTTACCGAGGCGCGAACGGCGTGAAGACGGGCTACACGCACGCCTCGGGCTGGTGCCTGGTCGCGACGGCGACGCGGCACGGCAGGAAGCTGATCGCGGTCATCCTCGACTCGCCCAACATGTACGGCGACGCGCGGACGCTCCTCAACCTCGGCTTCAGCTACGGCTGACCGCGGGCCCTTCTGAAAGGACGGCTACGGTGTTACTCCGTGGCGCCCGAACCGCGGGCCGCGGGGTCGAGGTGGGAGAGAAACGTCCGTGAGATTGCCGTCGCTCGTATCCGGCACGGATCTCGCCGTCGACCTTGGGACGGCGAACACCGTGGTCTTCCGCCGCGGCGAGGGGATCGTCCTCTTCGAGCCGTCGGTCGTGGCGATGGACGAGCAGTCCGGCCAGGTGTACGCCGTCGGGGAGAAGGCGCGGCAGATGCTCGGACGTACACCGGCCACCATCGTCGCGACCCGGCCGCTGCGGCACGGCGTGATCACCGACTTCGAGACGACCGAGCAGATGCTCGCCCACTTCGTCCAGCGCGTCGGCGGCGGCGGGATGCGACGGGCGATCATCGTCTGCGTGCCGAGCGGCCTGACGGGGGTGGAGCGGGACGCGGTCGTCGAGGCGACGCTGGCGGCGGGCGCACGCGAGGCGCACCTGATCGAGGAGGCAATGGCGGGCGCGATCGGCGCCGGCCTGCCCGTCGAGGACGCGGTGGCCTCGCTCGTCCTCGACATCGGCGGTGGCACCAGCGAGATGGCGGTGATCGCGCTCGGCGGCATCGTCGTCTCGACCTCGCTCCCCGTGGGCGGGTACGACCTCGACGACGCGATCGTCCGATTCGCCCACGAGCAGCATCGGCTGCTCGTCGGCCACGAGCAGGCGGAGCGGGTCAAGCTCGAGATCGGCAGCGCCCTCGTTGGGCATGCAGCGATCGCCGAGACCGAGGTCGCGGGACGCCACATGTCCACGGGGATGCTCACCCGCATCACGCTCGGCGAGGACGAGGTGAGGGCGGCGCTCCACCGGCCGCTCACCCGCATCGTCTCGGCACTCAAGGACCTGCTCGAGCAGACGCCGGCCCAGCTCGCCTCGGACATCGCCGACCGCGGCGTCACGCTCGTAGGCGGCGGCACGCTGCTTCCCGGCTTCCCGGAGCTCGTGCGGAGCGAGACGGGCCTCCCCGTCAGCCGCGACCCGGAGCCGCTGACGGCGGTGGCCCGCGGCGCGGGCGCGGCGCTCGAGGAGCTCGACGCGCTCCGGCGCATGGGCTCGCGGCGACGCGGGTCGCGCCGGCGCCGCGTCAGTTAGCGTCCCGGGAGGCATGAGCACCCAGGCCGGGCGGGTCGAGGCGTTTCGCCGGCTCCACGAGTCCGGCTGCTTCGTGATGCCGAACCCGTGGGACGTCGGCAGCGCGATCGCGCTCGAGCGGATGGGATTCGAGGCACTCGCGACCACGAGCGCCGGCTTCGCCTGGACGCTCGGCCGTCCGGACCGCGGCGCACGGCTCGACGAGGCGCTGGAGCATCTGAGGTCCGTCGCCGCAGCCGTCGAGGTGCCGCTGAACGCGGACTTCGAAGGCGGGTACGCGATCGCGCCCGAGCAGGTCGCCGCGAACGTAAAGCTCGCGGCGGCGACAGGGATTGCCGGGCTCTCGATCGAGGATTCAACCGGCGACCCGGACGACCCGCTTTACGGCTTCGAGCTCGCGGTCGCCCGCGTTCAGGCCGCACGACGGGCGATCGACGAGACCGGCACGGGAATCGTGCTCACCGGCCGGTCCGAGGGATTCGTCGTCGGCAGGCCTGATCTCGAGGACACGATCCGCCGGCTCCAGGCGTACGCCGACGCGGGCGCCGACTGCCTCTACGCACCGTTCATCACGACGGACGAGCAGGTGTCCGCGATCGTCGCCGCCGTGGCGCCGAAGCCCGTGAACCTGCTGGCAAACGGCCCGTTCGTCACTGTCGAGAAGGCTATGTCACTCGGCGTCCGCAGGATCAGCGTCGGCGGAGCGCTCGCCCTTACCGCGTGGGCGGGCTGGCTCGCTGCGGCACAGGAGATCGCCGCCGAGGGAACCTTTACGCGGTTTCAGTCGCTACCGAACGTCAACTCGATACTCGAGACGAGCTAGCTCCCGCATTGCGCGGTCGTGGAGCTCGTGTACCTCGGCGAGGCCGGCATCGTCGACGATGTCGGCATCGAGCTTCTGGGCGGCGCTGAGCACGACCTCGGCCCCGGCAATGAGCCGGAGCAGGTCGCCTACGGTGGGATCTGCGTCCATGGGTGCATCGCATACCCACACAAAGCGAAACTCTCACCTGCGAGCTTGGCGCGATTCCGGTCTAACATCCCCGCCCACATGTCACCTCGTGACGAGCGGGCGATCCGCAACGAGGCGCTCTTTCGCGAGGTCAACGTCCACATCGCTGATCTCGAGGCGCGCGTCCATGCAACGGGCGAGATGCTCCCGCTCGTCTGCGAGTGCGTGCGAACCGGGTGCTCGATCCCGCTCGAGGTCGAGCCCAGCGTCTTCCGCCGGGTTCGGGAGCACCCGCTGCAGTTCATCGTCGCGCCCGGGCACGAGCAGCTGGACGTCGAGTCGGTGGTCGAGCGGCACCTGCGCTACCTGATCGTCGAGAAGCACGGCGAGTGAGCCCTGACGCGGGGAGATACGTCGTGCTGCAGCGGGTCGCGCCAGAGGAGTGGCGGGTGATCGGAGAGGTCGGGCGGCGTCCGGGCCTGCCGGCGCGCCGCTCACGCGGGCAGGCGATCCAGGACGTGCTCGGCCGGGAGCCGCGGGCAGATGAGCACTTCGCCGTGCTGCCGCGCAGCGAGTGGCAGTTGAGCCTGAAGCATTAGCTAGTCGAGGATCTCGAGCCCGAGCGCGGCCGCGAACAGCGGCCCGTTCTCGAGGACGTCGTTCCAAGGCATGCGAGCGCCTTTCAGCGCCTCGACGCCGCGCAGCCCCGTGAGATCGCAGCCGCGAAGCTCGACGCGCTTCACCCTCACTCCGCTCAACGTCGCCTGCCTCAACTCGCAGTTCTCGAACAGGACGTCGGTCAGCGTCGAGGAATTGAGCTCGCACTCGCCCATGCGGCAGTCGCGAAAGACGACGCGCTCGAGGGTCGCCGCGCGGAGCCCCACGAGGTCGAGGCGGCAGTCGTCGAATGTCACGTCCTCGAGCCGGGCCTCCGCCAGCTCGGCGCCCGTCAGGCGACAGCGCCGCAGCTCCGCGCGGCGAAGGAAGACACGGCGCGCCTGCCGGTTCGCCCAGTCGAGACCGTCGGCGACGGCGTCGTCCAGGTCCTCCAGCTCGGTGACCGGCTCGGCGTCCTCGTCGAGATCCGGCGGATACGGCGACTTGGGGGGCTTCCCCACGGCCACTCGACGCTCCGTCGATGCTACGAGCCGAGCGCCGCGCGGATGCTGTCCAGCGCCTGGTTCTCCTGCTGCGAGACGCCCTTCGCCGCCTCGGCAACCGACTGGGCGACCTCCAGCACGAGCTGCCGGTAGGCGGGAAGATCCTCGGGCGACTTCGCCTCGAGTGCCGCGACCGCCTGCTGAAGCGTTGCGACCGTCTTCTGCTCGACCTCCTGTGGCGAGTCCGTCGACCCGAACGGCCGGTCGTGACCGGTCGCGAGGTCGCGGACGAGCACGCTGTCGCTGTGCTCGTGCGCGTCGCGCAGATGATGGGCGAGCGCGTTCGCCTCCTTGAAACTGTCGAAGAACCCCCGGTCGACGAGCGCGACGAACAGCCCGGCGCCGGCGATGCCCTCCTGCATTGCCTTCCATTCCTCGTCTGTGAAGTCAGCTTTTGTGGCCATGCCGCGGAGTATGGAGTACGGGCGCGCTCAGGCGTCGAATCGCATCTCGTACCGGCTGACCTTCCCATCGCGGATCGTCAGCTCGAAGCTGCGATCGCGACTGTAGGACAGCTCGCCCGTCTCCTGCGACCGGAAAAGCGCCGTTATAGCGCGGGAGTAGCGTCCGTCGCCCCGGCGCTTCCAATCACCGCTCTCGAGCTCGACGTCCAACCTCCCGGCCGGACGTGCACGGTTCAACTCCTCGATCATCGCCTCGGGGCCGGAGAGGGAGTGCTGCGGCGTGACGCATTCCACATCCGGGGCGAGGAACGCGGCGACCGGCCCGAAGTCTCCCGTGCGGAACGCAGCTTCGACAGCGGATTGGAACTGCTGCGCGGTGTCGAGGTCTGAAGCGGGCATCACGTAGAGGTCGACGGGATCGTAGGCGGCAACTTCAGCCGCGACCTCATCCCGCCGGGATGAGGTCCAGCGAAGGCCCCCTTTCATACTCTCTGATGGGTGTGAGTCCACGCATGAGGGTGTCTTCTCCTCGGCTCGGTCGTCGCCTCGTCCGGTGGTCGATCGGTGTCGCAGGCGTGGGCGCGATCCTGCTCGTCTTCGTGCTCGCGCCAGAGTCGCAACAGCCGGATAGGGCTGCGACGGGAAAGCCGGGCTCGGGGCAGGTCGTGAGGCCGGTCAGCTTGCGGGTGCGCCCGGCGGAGCGGCGCGCCGTCGACAAGATCCTCGACCGTTTCATTCCTGCTGGTGTCGGTCAGCGCTCGATGACGACGGCGTGGCGGCTCGCCGGCCCAGAGCTGAGGGCCGGCTCCACGCTCGGACAGTGGCGCAAGGACGTCAGCCCGATTCCGTACTACCCAGTGGCCGGCAAGACGTTCCACAACTGGAAGACGCTCGACGCCGGCCCAAACTTCGTCGAGTTCGCGCTTCTCGTGGCTCCTCGTCGCGGGTCACATCTGGGTGACTGGGCCCTCTCAGGACGGGTGGTCCGTCGCGGCTCGCGCTGGCTCGTAGACCGCCTCTACACGGCGGTGACCTACAACCTGGCCGGCGCCTTGACCGGACCCCCGGACCTGATCGGCGGACCTGTCAGCTCCGGCGCCCCGAGCAACCGGCGCGGTTCGAGCACCGGCATCGGCGCCTGGATCGTCTGCGCAGGCGTGATCGCGCTGCTGATCGCGCCGGCGTTCCTGCTCTCGGCGTTCCTCAGCGACGGATGGCCGCGCCGCCGACGTCCGACTCGGCCGCTGCCTCCTCTCCCGACGAGTGCCCTGTCTCGTCGGGGGTTAGCGCCCTAGCCGGGTACGGCGGCGGATGCCGCGGCGCTTCTGGAAGGCCCGCTCTTCCTCGCCGTCTCTCTTCGCTGCCCAGATGAACGCCCAGGCGACGACCGCGAAGGTGACGACAGTCACGGCGGTAATCACGATCTCGAGGAAGGTACTCAAGGCCGCAGCGTCTCACCAATCAGTTGGCCGACGGTTGGGCGCCTATCGTACTGCTGATTTCAGCGATTCCGGCCACAGCGGCGTCGAGGTCTGCAGGCGGCACCGCCTGCGGGTCGCGCAAGGCGACGGCCACCACGGACATATGAGTTGCGAGCCGACGCACGATCTCGACCAGCGCCTCGTCCCTCTCCGCAAGATCCTGAAGCTGATCGTCCAGCTCTTTCTTGTTCGACGGCACGAACTGTGACCTTCCCGTCTCGGTACTTGTTGAAGCCCCTTCCCGGGACGGACCCTAGCCCGTGCCAGTGTCCCGGAATGCGCCCCCTGACTACGGCGGCGTCGGCGAAAGTCTTTCCGCTCCGCCGTACGATGTGGAAGTCATGGCAGTGCTGCTATTCAAGTGTCCGGAGACAGGAACGCCCGTAGACCTCGGGGAGGTCTCGCCCGAAGCGCACCTTGCATTGTCGTTGTGGTCAAGGCCGATCAGCTGCCCTCACTGCGGTAACGACCACCGATGGACCAGCGCCCATCTACGACTAGCAATGCACGCACTCCAAGGCTCACCCCCAGTCGAGCCGAGTGCTCATCGACGACGCGCTAGACCGCGTCGAAGTGACTGCCCTCCCCTAGACCTCGAAGCGGTCGCTGGCGACAGATACATCGCCTGAGCCAGTGTTCCGGAATGACTCCTGAGCGGTCAGCGGGGCTTGACTGCTCTAACGGCGCTAAGAGCGACTGAGCGGTCAGCCGCGGGGGGCGCTTCGACCGAGCCATACCTGAACGCCGT
>DASQCM010000118.1:0-2354 GCA_035634675.1 Gaiellaceae bacterium | reverse complement strand
GTGGTGTTGTACTTCTGGGCGATGGATCCAAGCGTGTCCCCGCTGACGACCACGTAGTACTCGGCACCCGGAGTCGTGGTCTCGGTCGTCGTGGTCGTCGTCGACCCTGGCGGCGCGGTCAGGACGAGCTTCGTCGTGGTCGTGGCCGCGGTGGTCGTCCGAGCCGTGCTGGAAGACGTAATGGCCACAGTCGTGGTCGAGGTGCCGTTCAGACCCGCCTTGACCAGGATCGCCGCGATCGTCACCGCAGCGAGGAACGCGGCCGGCGCGCCATACCGCGTCAGCTGCTCACGCCTGCGCGGATCCACCGGCCGTCCGCTACCAGCCGGACACGGCCCACACTTCGCGGGCGTACTTCGAGGCCTCGGCTGCGGCGGCGCTCCGCCAGTCCATCCCGGAGACCCGGAAGGCGTAGATCACGTCGCGCGAGACGTTCACCAGCGCACTGGCAGGCCCGCTCGTGAACGCGCGGGCGACGTCCGCCGGCGTCGCGCCCTGCGCCCCCACGCCCGGCAACAGCAGGATCGCGCGCGGCAGCAACCGCCGCGCCTCACCGACGGCCCGCGGATGCGTGGCGCCGATGACCGCGCCCACGGAGGAAAGCCCGTGCTCGCCGACGAGGTCGGCGCCCCACTCCGCCACGAGCTCCGCGACCTGGTGCCAGACGTGGCGGCCATCGGAGAGCACGAGGTTCTGCACCTCCGCGCCGCCTGCGTTTGACGTCTTGACGACGCAGAAGATGCCGGCGCCGTCACGGCGGCAAACGGCGAGGTAGGGATCGATCGAGTCGCGTCCGAGGTAGGGGTTCACCGTGAGCGCGTCCGCAAGCGGCGCCTTGCCGTTCGGCGACTCGAGGAACGCGGCGGCGTACGCGCGCGCGGTCGAGCCGATGTCCCCACGCTTGCCGTCCGCGATCACCTGCAGTCCTGCGGAGCGCGAGTAGGCGCACACATCCTCGAGCACGCGCAGCCCGTCCGGGCCTAGCGCCTCGAAGAAGGCGACCTGGGGCTTCACCGCGACGACGTACGGCGCGACCGAGTCGACGAGCCCGCGACAGAAGCGTCCGCATGCTTCCGCGGCTTGCTCGCGGCCGAGATGGGCATCGCCTTTCAGCTCGACCGGCAGGAGATCGGGGCGAGGATCGAGCCCGACGACGAGCTGCGAGCGCTTGCGCTCGACGGCCTCGGCGAGGCGGTCGGCGAAGTTCGTCGTCGCGACGGCGGCCATGCCTTGAGAGTACTGCCCTCCAAAGACGGCGAAGGCCGCGAGACGCGGCCTTCGCGGTTCCTGGAGGAAGGGCTTGAGCTAGCCGCCCTTGACGGCTGACTTGAGCTGGCTCCCCGCGGAGAACTTCGGCACCGTGGCTGCCGGAATGGTCACCTTCTGCGTCGGATTGCGGGGATTCACGCCCTGACGTTCCTTGCGGTGCTGGGTCGTGAACTTCCCGAAGCCTGTGAAAGCCACTTCGCCGCCGCCCTTAAGCGTGTCTGTGATCGAGTCGAGGAAGGCGTCTACGGCCTTCGCCGCATCGCGACTCGAGAGGTCGGCGCGCCTCGCGACCTCGTTAACGAACTCCTGTTTCGTCAAGTCCCACTCCTCCTGTCGACGGTCGGATCCACGGGAAAGGACCCTAACAGTCGCATCGGACTGGCTCAACCATGCGGTTTTGCGGGTCTTTTCGCCGCCTCGAGCACCTCGCTCGCCCTGAAAATGGGCCGCAGGCGCACCGCTTGGCGTGCGAGGGCGTCGGCCCCGCCCTCCTCACGATCGACGACGCAGACGGCCGTTCTGACCGTGAGACCGGCGTCCCGCAGGGCCTTCACGGCGTCGAGTAGCGCTCCCCCGGACGTGACGACGTCCTCGACGAGGCAGACCGTTTCGCCGCGCTCGTGGACGCCCTCGAGCCGATTCGAGGTGCCGTAGTCCTTGGCGGCCTTGCGCACGATCAGAAACGGCAGGCCCGACGAGAGAGAGCCTGCCGCTGCCAGTGCAACGGCACCGAGCTCAGGCCCGGCCAGACGCATTGCCTCGGGCTCGAACTCGGCAACGGCGCGGGCGATTCGTTCGCCCAGGGCGGCGAGGATGTCGGGCCGGGTCTCGAAGCGGTACTTGTCGAGGTAGTACTTCGAACGCTTCCCCGAGCGCAGAACGAAGTCGCCTTCGAGATAGGCGTGCTCGCGGATCGCGAGCTTCAGCTCGTCGTCGGTCAACGAGCTCTGGCGTTCCGGATGACTTCTCGCGCCAGCGGCAGCAATCTCTCCGCACCGGGAGAGCCGTTCGTGAGCGACAGCATCGATCCGTCCTCGAAGTAGAGGTCGGCGCGCTCGCGGCTCGCGCCCTGCCGACGGATGAAC
>DASQCM010000117.1:0-3752 GCA_035634675.1 Gaiellaceae bacterium | reverse complement strand
AGTCCGGCCGTTCGCCGAGCGTTCCGATCACCTCGACGTGATTCTTGTGACCGACGAGCGCGACGAGGTGGCCACTGTCGGCGTAGCGGCGCGCCTCGGCGTGCACCTTGTTCACGAGCGGGCACGTCGCGTCGACGACCCGCAGGCCGCGCCGCTGCGCGTTCTCCTTCACAGCCGGCGAAACGCCGTGTGCGGAGAGGACGCAGATCTCACCCTCCGGGATCTCCGCTTCGTCCTCGACGAACACGGCGCCGAGCTGCTCGAGCCGGCGCACGACGTGCTCGTTGTGGACGATCTGGTGGCGGACGTAAACCGGCGGGCCGTACTGCTCGAGCAGCCGCTCGACGATCTCGATTGCCCGGTCCACACCCGCACAGAAGGAGCGCGGAGCGGCGAGGAGGACGCGACCGCGGCTCATGAGGTCGCCACCGCTTCCTCGAGCGCGTGCAGCGCATGAACCGCGTCGCGCATCGAGCGCACCGCGTTGCCCCGGCGGGTCGCGACCCAGCGAATCAGCCCGACGACGTTCGTGCGGCCGTCTACATGCACCGTGCGGTCCACACCCTCGACGGCGCTGCCGGAATCGTCGGAGATTGCGCGGATCACCCCCGCGAGCCGGCCGCTGCGCGCCAGGACGCCGCTTTCCATGTCGACGGCGTCGGCGCCGCTCGCCTCGCGCAGCCGCGCGCGCGCGACGGGGTCGTGCACGAGGACGTCACCGCCGAGGACGACGCCGTCGCGGGCGCCGAGCACGCCGAGTCCGGGCCCTTCCCAGAGCGTCGCGCCGGTCTCGTCGACCACGCGTGTCGCGTCGAGCACGTCGCCGATCCGCAGCCCGGCGAGCGATCCGGCGAGGCCGAAGGAGACGAGACGCCCCTCGGGGACGCCGTTGGCCACGCAGACGCCCACGCGGACCGCGTCGAGACCGAGCCGCCGCGCGACCCGCTCCTCGGCGCTCGTCGCGCAAGCGAATGTCAACCCGTCAGCGTCCAAGCGAGGCTCCTAACTGTCTCCTTCAAGCTGCTCGACGCCTCGTACGCCGCCGAGGGCTCGAAGCCGCAGTGGATGCCACAGTGCTCGCACCGCGGGTCGTTGCCGGGGCCGTACGCCTCCCACTCCATCCCCTCGAGCAGCGCCTCGTAGGTCGGGAAGATGCCGTCGGTGAGGAGGTAGCACGGGCCCTTCCAGCCGTACGGGTTGCGGGTGATCGAGCCCCACGGCGCGCACGTCAGGTCGCGCTTGCCGGTGAGGAAGTCCTGGTAGATCGGCGATGCGATCCAGCGGTAGCCGTGCTCGCGCGTCGCCTGCCGGATAACGCGGAACTTCTCCTCGTGCTCGTCACGGGTCATGGTCAGCGCGGGGTCGATCTGGGAGTACTGGTACCCGGGGGCGATCATCATCCCGTCGATCCCGACGTCGTCGGTGAGGTAGCGCATCATCTCGACGACGTCGCCGACCTCGGTCTCCTTGAAGATCGTCGTGTTCGTCGTGACGCGGAAGCCGCGGGCGCGTGCCGTCTTGATCGCGTCGATCGCGATGTCCCAGAGGCCGGGGTAGTCGCAGACGTAGTCGTGGATCTCGCGCATCCCGTCGAGGTGGATGACGAAGCTGAGCCGGTTGGACGGCTCGAACCAGTCGAGGCACTGCTCGAGCCTCAGCGCGTTCGTGCAGAGCTCGATCGTCTTGCCGAGCTCGAGCACCTGCGGCACGACCTCGTCGATCCCCTTGTAGACGAGCGGCTCGCCGCCGCAGATCGAGACGACCGGAGCCGGGCACTGGACGGCGGCGTCGACGCACTCCTCGACCGATAGCCGGGCCCGGTTCGACTCGTACTCGCGGATCTTCCCGCAGCCGATGCAGGCGATGTTGCACGCCAGGGTTGGCTCGAGCATCAGGACGAGCGGGTAGCGCTCGCCTTTCCGCTGCTGCGCGGCGACGTACTTGCCGATCGAGACCGTCGATGCGAGCGGGAACTTCATCCAGCCAACCTTTCTCTCAGTCGTCCGAGTGCGAGTAGAGGGAACGTGATGCGGTAGAGGTGATAGCGGATCATGAAGTCGAGGGGGAATCCCGTGCCGGTGAAGTGCCTCTCATTCCAGTCTCCGTCCGGGCGCTGCGCGGCACAGAGGTAGTCTGCCGCCCGCCGACTGCTGGAATCTTCAGCGTTTCCTGCGGCCACGTACGCGAGCAGCGCCCACGCCGTCTGGGACGGGGTCGTGAACTCCGCGCGCCCACGCCACGCGGGATCGGCATACGAGCGGATGTCCTCGCCGAAGCCACCGCTCTCCTGCTGGACGGAGTCGAGCCACGCGACGGCGCGGCGCATCGACGGATGGTCGTGCGGGATCCCGCACGCCTCGAGGCCGGGCAGCACGGCGCCGGTGCCGTAGAGGTGGTTGACGCCCCAGCGGCCGAACCACGAGCCGTCCTGCTCCTGCTCGGAAAGAAGCCACTCGAGCCCACGCCCGGCTGCGTCGTCGTGGACGCCGAGCGTCCCGAGCGTCTCGAGCGAGTGCGCAGTGACGTCGGCGCACGGCTCGTCGGTCACCTTTCCGAAGTCGCAGAACGGAATCTTGTAGAGCCACATCGTGTCGTTGTCGACGTCGAACGCGCCCCAGCCGCCGTCGCGGGACTGCATTCCGACGAGCCACTCGACGCCGCGCGCGATCGCCCCATCTCCGCGTCCAAGCTCGTGCAGGGCAAGTGCGACGACGGCCGTGTCGTCCACATCGGGGTAGAGGTCGTTCTCGAACTCGAACGCCCAGCCGCCTGGAGCGAGGTCCGGCTTGCGGATCGCCCAGTCGCCCTTGACCTTCACCTCCTCCTGCAGGAGGTAGTCGCCGGCCTTGCGGAGCGCCTCGTGGTCGGAGGGAACACCGCACGCCCGCAGTGCGAGCGCCGCCAGCGAAGTGTCCCAGACCGGCGACTGGCAGGCCTCGGGCCGCAGCCGCCCGCCGTCGGAGACCATGAAGCCCTGCCAGCCGGCGACGGCCTTGCCGAGCGTCGGGTCGTCGAGCCCGTAGCCGAGCGCCGCGAGCGCGATGATCCCCCACACCCACGGCGGCTGGATCCCACCCCACGAGCCGTCCGCCTCCTGGCGCTCGCGGATCCAGCGCTCGGCAACCGTCACCGCCCGGCGGCGAAGGCGATTCGGCCGCCCGGGCGCGCGCGTCTTCCCGGGCCGCGCGCCGATCGCCGCCAGGTCGACGTCTGCGTGCCGCACCGGTCGCAGCGACTGCGCCACCGAGAGCGCGACAAACGTCTGCCGCGCCCAGCAGGAGAAGTCGTAGATCGAGAAGGGCGAGCCCGGCGGCACGAGGACGAGCTCGGGCGGGATGGGCGCCATCCTCTGCCACGGCCACTGCCCGAGGAGCGCCATGAAGCACTTCGTAAACAAGCGACTCTTCGGGATCCCTCCCTCGCGCTGGATGTACGCGAGCGCCCGCGGGCCGGGGTCTACGCCCGCGAGCCGGCAAGCTACGTACGCCTCGATCGAGGTCGAGAGATCGGGTGGTCCCTCGAACCAGATCGACCACGTACCGTCGTCGCGCATCCTGGCGAGCAGGTCGTTCGCGATCCGACGGTCGAGCTCGGGCGTGCGCAGGCCCAGGTAGTGGTGCCAGAAGAGGTGCTGCGCGGTCATCGTCGCGTTCGACTCGAGCTCGCCGACCCAGATGCCGTCGGGCCGCTGCAGCTCGAGCAGGCGGCGGGTCCCGCGGTCGATCGCCTGGTCGAGGCGGGTCAGCTCGGCG
>DASQCM010000116.1:0-10097 GCA_035634675.1 Gaiellaceae bacterium | reverse complement strand
CTCGAGGCTCGGCAGCTTGTCGTTCGAGACGCGGTCGGAGAGCCCCGTGCCGCGCTTGTCGAACAGGATCAGCCGCGAGAAGGACGCGAGCCGTTCGAGGAAGCGAGCCAGCGGCGCCTGCTCCCACATCATCTCGACGTTCGAGACCCAGCCCGGCACGTAGACGAGGTCGCGCTGCCCCTCGCCGACGACCTGGTACGCGATGTTGACGTCGCCGCTCCGCGCGTACTGCGTCTCGGGCGTCATGGTCAGACGGCGGCGTAGAGCCGCCACTCGCCCGGGATCCCCTTGAGCTCGTGGACGCCCCGGTCCTCGAACTCGAGGCCGGAGCCGGCGACGAGGTCCTTGACCGTGCCGGATACGAGGACCTCGCCGGGCGCGGCGTGCGCTGCCACGCGCGCCCCGGTGTGCACGGCAATGCCGGACACCTTCCCGTCGACAATCTCGCACTCGCCGGTATGCAGCCCGGAACGGACGGCGATGCCGAGGTCGTGGACGCTGTCGACGATCGACTTCGCGCAGCGGACTGCGCGCGCCGGCCCATCGAACGCGGCGAAGAAGCCGTCGCCGGCGGTGTCGACCTCCTGGCCACGGGCCCGCGCGAGCTCCCGCCGCACGAGTGCGTGGTGGGTCTCGAGCAGCTCGCGCCACCCGGCGTCGCCGAGCTGTGCCATGTGTGCTGTCGAGTCCACGATGTCCGTGAACAGGAGGGTCGCAAGCTGCCGGTCCGGCAGCTCCGGCTGCTCGTCCGAAACGACGGCCGTGAGAAAGCGCTCGATCTCGGTGACGAACCGCTCGGCGTTCCCAGGTCCGGGGATGTGCCCCTGACCCTCGACCTGGACGAGCCGCGCGCCGGGAATCCGCTCGGCCATGTAGCGGCACCCTTCCACGATTTCCTCATCGTCGCCCGTGAGATTGAGGACGAGCGTCGGCGCGCGCACTGCAGGCAACACCTGCCGTACGTCGATGTCGCGGTTCATGCGCTCGAGCGCCGCTGCCGCTCCCGGGCTCGCCGAGAGGCGCAGGTACTCGGCGAACGCGCGCCGATTCTCCTCGTCGTAGCTCGGGGCCATGAACGCGACGGCCTCTTCGAAGAACCCGGGTCCCCAGGCGTCGAGCATGCGGCGCACTTCGCGGTCGAACTCCTCGACGGATGGCGCGAACGGATAGTCCGGCGCCCAGACGAAACGGGGCAAGCCAGCCTGGAGGACGAGGGCGGAAACCCGCTCGGGATACGTGGCCGCGAACAGGATGCTCATCGGCGTCCCCTCGGACACACCCATGATCGCGGCACGAGCCGACCCCGCGGCATCCATCACCGCACGCAGATCGTCCATGCGGGTCTCGAGGCTCGGCGCGCCCTCGACGGGGTCGGACATGCCGGTGCCACGCTTGTCGAGGAAGATGAAGCGGCTGAACGAGGCGAGCCTGTTCAGGAAGTCGGCGTAGGCCGGAACACGCCAGGCCAGCTCCACGTGCGAGACGAATCCCTGGATGTAGACGAGGTCGAACGGGCCGTCCCCCACGACCGTGTACGCGATGTTCACGTCGCCGCTGCGCGCGTACCGGGCTTCCGGCGTCATCGACGGAGGATAGGCCCGCCCGCAGGCGAAAACCAAGCGCATGCCGCGTAAGCGGAAGTCGAAGCTGCGTCCGAAGCTGCCGAGCCGCGTCAAGAAAACGCGGACGAAGCGCGGCGCCCGTTCCCAGGCCCGGCACCCCGAGCTCTGGGGCCTCGGCGCGGTCGCGCTCGGCCTCTTCCTCGGTGCGGTTCTCTACTTCGGGTGGAACGGCGGCTACGTCGGCGGCTGGTTGGGGGAGGGCCTCGACAGGCTCGTCGGAGGGGCCCGGTACGCCGTCCCGGTCGTGCTGGTGGTGCTCGGCGCGCTCACGGTCGCGAAGAGCGCGCTCGTCGAGGTACGGCCCTTCCGCACCGGGCTCGCCGTGCTCGGCTGCGGCCTCATGATCTCGCTCGGGAAAGACCAGGGCGGCTACCTGGGTCAGCTCCTGGGCGGCGCAGTCGGGATCGCCATCGGCGCAACCGGATCGCTCCTGCTCGGCGCCCTGCTCATGCTGGTGGGCTCGCTGCTTCTCTCCGGCGCCTCGCTCGGGGCGATGCTTCGCCGCTCGGGCAGGGGCCTGCAGCTCGCGGCGCGCAACGCGCGCTCGGGCCGCACGACCGGTACCAGGTACCGCAACGAAACCGTGACGCCGCCGCCTTCGGCGCCGTTGCTCGCGCCTCCGGTGGACGCCGTTTCGGCCTACCCGGACGTCGTGGGCGGAAGCATGTCGCCGCCGCACGCGGGCGCGGTGCCGACGCCGCTCCAGACCGAGCCGCCGGCGCTCATCGAGGATCCGCCCACGCTGTTCGACGAGGTGACGGCCGAGCACGCCGAGTACAAGCTGCCGGACTCCGGCGTCCTCCGCACCTCCCCCGAACGCGGCGACGAGTCGGGGGAGACGGCCGCCAGGGTCGCCGACCTGCTCGTGCAGACGCTCGCGCACTTCGGGGTCGAGGCGACCGTGATCGGCCAGATCTCCGGCCCGCGCGTGACCCGCTACGAGCTCCAGCTCGCGCCCGGCACCAAGGTCGCCAAGGTCGCCGCGCTCAAGGACGACCTCTCGTACGCGCTCGCGACCACCGAGATCCGGATCCTCGCCCCGATCCCCGGGAAGCAGGCGGTCGGCGTGGAGCTCCCGAACCTCTCCCCGAACCTCGTCACGCTCGGCGACATCTTCGAGCCGCTGCCCGCCACAGCGAGCCCGGTCTCCGTCTGGCTCGGCAAGGACATCTCCGGCGCTGCGGTGTGGACCGACCTCGCGCGGATGCCGCACCTCCTCATCGCCGGCACGACAGGCTCCGGTAAGTCCGGCTGCCTCAACGCGCTCCTCACCTCCGTCCTGCTGCGCGCGACGCCCGACGACGTGCGCCTGATCCTGATCGACCCGAAGCGGATCGAGCTCAGCCACTTCGAATCGGTCCCGCATCTGCTCACCCCGGTCGTCTCGAGCCCGAAGGAGGCGAGCGCGGTCCTCGCCAATTGCCTCGCCGAGATGGAGCGCCGCTACGAGCGCCTCTCGTCGGTGCGGGCGCGCAACATCAGCGAGGCGAACCGCGCCTTCCGCCAGCGGGGTGAGGCGACTCTGCCGTACGTCCTCGTCGTGATCGACGAGCTCGCCGACCTGATGATGGTCGCGCCGCAGGCGGTGGAGGACGCGGTGATCCGTCTCGCCCAGAAGTCTCGCGCCGTCGGGATCCACCTCGTCCTCGCCACGCAGCGGCCCTCGGTCGACGTGATCACGGGGATGATCAAGGCGAACGTCCCGTCGCGGATCGCATTCGCCGTCTCCTCGCAGACCGACTCGCGCGTCATCCTCGACCAGGGCGGGGCGGAGTCGCTCCTCGGCCAGGGCGACATGCTGTTCAAGCCGCTCGGCACCTCGCGGCTCCAGCGTGTGCAGGGCGCGTACGTGTCCGAGGAGGAGATCGCGCTCGTCGTCGAGCAGACCCGCCAGCGCGAGCAGGAGCTCGACGAGAGCTACCTCGAGCTCCCGGAGGTCTTCGCCGAGGCGGGAGAAGGCTCCGACGAGCACGGCGAGTTCGACCCCGACGACGACCCGCTGCTCGACAAGGCGATCGAGATCGTCATCCAGACCCAGACGGCCTCCGTCTCACTGCTCCAGCGGCGCCTACGCGTCGGTTACACGCGGGCCGGCCGCCTGGTCGACATGCTCGAGCGCCGGGGCATCATCTCGGGCTACGAGGGCTCGAAGCCGCGCCGCGTGCTCGTGGACGAAAACCAGTACCACACGTACGCAAACGCTGAGTAAGGCTTGTGTTCGGGACCCTCCAAACGGACTAACCGACCCCCTTCCGATTCGTCGAAGATGGGGCTAGGATCGCCCGGTCGGTCTTCCACGGACCGATCGGTTTACGACGAATGAGGGAGGGCACGTGAGGGTTAGACGCTGGATGTTTGCGGCAGGCGTTGCCGCGCTCGCTGTCGCGATCGCCATCGGCGGCGCGCTTGGCAGCTCGAAGGCGGACGCGGCGCAGAAGGCCGGCTACAAGGCCGCGCTCGTGAGCGACGTCGCAGGCTTCAATGACAACGGGTTCAACAAGAACCAGCTGAAGGGGCTCAAGCAGGCGGCGAAGAAGCTCGGCGGGACGGCATTCCCGATCGTGTCGCACTCCTCGAGCGACTATCAGCCGAACTACAACACTGCGGTGCACGACGGCGCGCAGATCATCATCGCCGCCGGTTTCCTGCTCGGTCCGACGGTGAAGCAGTACGCACAGCAGTATCCGAACACCAAGTTCGCGATCACCGACGATCCCGTGAGCGACATCGGCGGGTTCAAGAACGAAGAGGGCATCACCTACGCGACGCAGGAGGGCGGCTGCCTCGTCGGCGTCCTCGCGGCGAAGATGGCCCAGAAGATGGGCCACAAAGTCATCGGCGTGGCAGGCGGTCTGAAGATCCCGCCGGTCGACTCCTACATCGCGGGCTACAAGTACTGCGCGGCGAAGGCAGTGAAGGGCACCAAGACCGTCGTCCAGTACTCGGGCGACTTCGTCGACCAGTCCAAGTGCTCGGCGATCGCGCAGAACGAGATCCAGGGCCAGAAGGCCCAGGTCATCTTCCAGGTCGCCGGCCTCTGCGGTGACGGAGCCCTCAAGGAGGCCTCGAAGCTGCACAAGTGGGGCATCGGCGTCGACGCTGACGAGTACAGCGTCGCCAGCCGGATCCTGACGAGCGCTCTGAAGAAGACGGACGTGGGCGTCTACGACACGATCCTCGCGGCCTCGAAGGGCCACTTCAAGGGCGGCCAGAACCTGCTCTTCAACCTCAAGAACAACGGCGTGGGCGTCGGCAAGATCAGCCCGAAGGTCCCGAAGTCGTGGATCACGCTGATGAACAGCTACAAGGCGAAGATCATCTCGGGCAAGCTCAAGCCCCCGGCGGTCCTCAAGTAGCAGAGCACGAATCGGTTGCGAGAGGGCGGGCTTTCGGGCCCGCCCTCTTCGTTTTCCTGTAAGAAACACCCGTGGCCGACGATCTCGTCCTCGAGATGCGGGACATTCGCAAGGAGTTCCCGGGAGTCGTGGCCAACGACGGTGTCTCGTTCGACGTGCGCCGCGGCGAGGTGCACGCCCTGCTCGGAGAGAACGGAGCGGGCAAGTCGACGCTGATGAACATCCTCTACGGGCTCTACCGGCCCGACGGGGGAGAGATCGTGCTGAAGGGGAAGCCCGTCTCGTTCTCCTCGGCCCGCGAGGCGATCGAGGCCGGGATCGGGATGGTGCACCAGCACTTCATGCTGATTCCGGTGATGACGGTCGCCGAGAACATCGTCCTCGGCACCGAGCCCGTGAAGGGCGGTGTCTTTCTCGACGAAAGCGCGGCGGACAAGAGGGTCACGGAGATGGCCAAGAGTTTCAAGTTCGCCGTCGATCCCGACGCGCTCGTCGAGGACATCAGCGTCGGCCAGCAGCAGCGCGTCGAGATCATGAAGGCCCTCTACCGGAACGCCGACCTGCTCATTCTCGACGAGCCGACCGCGGTCCTGACGCCGCAGGAGGCCGAAGACCTGTTCGAGATCCTGCGTGGCCTCCAGCGCGAGGGCTTTTCGATCATCTTCATCAGTCACAAGCTGAACGAGGTGCTCGAGATCGCCGACCGCATCACGGTCCTGCGGCGCGGCAAGACGATCGAGACGGTGCCGCGCGAGGGCGCGACCGAGGAGTCGCTGGCTCGCGCCATGGTGGGCCGCGACGTGCTCCTGCGGGTCGAGAAGGAGCCAGCGAAGCCGGGCGACGTTCTGCTCGAAGTGCGCGACCTCCACGTCCGCGACGACCGGGACATCGAGAAGGTGCGCGGGCTGTCGTTCGACGTCCGGGCGGGCGAGATCGTCGGCATCGCCGGCGTCGACGGTAACGGGCAAACCGAGCTGATCGACGCCCTCACGGGCCTCCAGAAGATCGAGAGCGGAACGGCCACGATCGCCGGTCGGGAACTCATGCACGCCACCGCCAGAGACGCGCTCGACGCCGGGGTCGGGCACATTCCCGAGGATCGGCAGCGCCGCGGTCTCGTCCTTGAGTTCTCGATCGCCGAGAACATCGCGCTCCACGACTATGCCGAGCCGCCCGACGCACGCTTCGGCTGGCTCTTCCCCGGGCGAATGATCAGTCGCGCGAGGACGCTCATCCGTGAGTTCGACGTGCGGGGAGGTGGGCCGTTGACACGCGCGGGCGGCCTCTCGGGCGGCAACCAGCAGAAGGTCATCGCAGCGCGGGAGATCGCGCGCGACCCGAAGGTGCTCATCGCGGCGCAGCCGACCCGCGGGCTCGACGTCGGCGCGATCGAGTACCTCCATCGCCGGCTGGTCACCGAGCGCGACGAGGGGCGTGCGATCCTGCTCGTCTCGCTCGAGCTCGAAGAGATCCTGTCGCTGTCCGACCGGATCCTCGTGATCTACGAGGGCGAGATCGTCGGCGAGCACACCGGCGATGTGTCCGAGCAGCAGATCGGTCTCGAGATGCTCGGCGGGAGGGAGAAAACGGCCGCGTGACCGCGCCCGGCCAGTCGCCGTCGCCTCCTGCTCCACCAGAGCCGGAGTTCGGCGATCCCGGCACGCTCGCCGCCCGCCTCGCGATCAAGCAGCGGGCCGGTGGGATCGTCGTGCCGATCATCACGGTCGTCCTCGCGATCTTCATCAGCATCCTCGTCGTCGCCGCGACCGAGCACAGCTTTCACACATCGCTCCTCGCCTTCCAGGAGATCTTCAGGGGGACTGGCCTCAACTGGATCGTGCACCCGACGACGAACCTGCAGACGAGCATTCCCGCGTACAACCTTTCCCAGACGCTGCTGCAGACGTCGACGCTCATCCTCACTGGCCTGGCCGTTGCCTTCGCGTTCCGCTGCGGGATGTTCAACATCGGCGGCCAGGGTCAGTACCTCGTCGGGCTGCTCGTCGCGAACTGGATCGGCGTGTCCTTCGCGGGCATGAACCCGCTGGCGCACGTCCTGTTCGCGATGGTCGGCGGCACGCTCGCGGCCGCGGCATACGCGGGGATCGCAGGCGTTCTCAAGGCGACCGTCGGGGCGCACGAGGTGATCTCCACGATCATGCTCAACTGGATCGCGTACTGGACCGCATCGTGGCTCTTGGGCGTCGGTGGGCCGCTCCAGGACAGCTCGAACCCCACCAGCCCCGTGTCGAAACAGGTGGTGCCGGGTGCCCGGCTCCCCGACTTCTGGGGCAACCAGGGATTCCAGGGCGTCCACATCGGCTTCTTCATCGCGCTCTCGTGTGTCGTCGTCTTCTATGTCCTGATCAACCGGACGACGCTCGGCTACGAGGTGCGGGCGGTCGGGTTCAACCCCGACGCGGCTGCGTACGGCGGCATCAACGTGAAGAAGAATCTGATCCGCGCGATGGCGATCTCGGGCGCGTTCGCCGGCCTTGCGGGTGCGATCGACATGCTGGGTGGAACCACGAACTACCAGTTCGGCCAGCTCGATATCCCGTTCAGCCAGGTCGGCTTCATCGGGATCGCCGTTGCCCTGCTCGGCCGAAACACCGCGGTCGGCACCCTGCTGGCGGCGTTCCTCTTCGGCGCGCTCCTTTACGGGAGTTTCCACGGCCTTGGCGCATCGAGCGTGATCGATCCATCGCTCGCAACCAACCTCACCTACATCATCCAGGGCCTGATCGTGCTCTTCATCGGCGCCGACGTCCTCATCCTCTCCGTCTGGAACTCGCGCAAGAAGCTGCGCTGGCGGTGGGGAAGCAAGACCGTTGGGGCCTCGACGTGAGCACCTGGGCGGCCCGGCTCGAGAACCCAATCAGCGCGCGCCTCCGCGATCCCGCCACGACCGGCTATCTCGGAATCGTCCTCGGAGCGTTCGCTGCATTCATCGCCATCCCGCCGATCGAGGCTCGGACGATCACGTGGCCGACGCTCGTCGGCCTCGTCGCGATAGCGCTCGGGATCTGGACGGTGACCCGCGGCCGCCGCAGGCTCGGCTGGGGTGCCGTTGCGTCCGGCCTGCTCGGAATCGGGCTCGGCATCCTCGCCACGCGCTCGAGCGCCGGGAACCTGAACTCCGCCTTCGACGCGACGCTCGTGGCGCAGACGCTTGGCTTCGCGACGCCTCTCGTCTTCGCCGCCATGGGCGGCATCTTCTCCGAGCGGAGCGGCGTCGTGAACATCGGCCTTGAAGGGATGATGCTGATGGGCGCCTTTTGGGGTGTCTACGGCGCAGACAAGGGCGGCTCATGGGTGGTCGGGCTCCTCCTCGCCGCCGGGGTCGGGGGGGTGACGGCGCTCGTCTACGCGTTCTTCGCGATCCAGCTACGGGCCGACCAGATCGTGGGCGGGACGGCGATCAACTTCCTTGCGGTCGGGATAACGGGCTTCTTCTTCGTTCTGCTCTATAACAACAGCCCGATCCCGAACGGCGTCTCCTTGTTGCCGAACGTGCACATACCCGGCCTCCCGGGCTTCCTCGGGGACTCGATCGGCGACCTCAACATCCTGACATGGGCGAGCTTCGCGCTCGTGATCCTGGCGTTCCTGGTGCTCTTCAAGACGACGATCGGCCTGCGTATCCGCGCCTGCGGAGAGCATCCACGCGCGGCCGACACGGTCGGGATCAACGTGTACGCGATCCGCTACGCATGCGTGACTCTGTCGGGGGTCCTCGCCGCGATCGGCGGCATGTACCTCTCCGAGGGCCCGCTGGGGAACGGGTTCTTCCAGTTCAACATGACGAACGGCCGCGGCTTCATCGCTCTTGCTGCGGTGATCTTCGGCAACTGGCGTCCCTTCGGTGCCTTCTGGGCGGCGATCCTGTTCGGCTTCGCGGACGCGCTTGCGCTGAAGCTCCAGGTCTACTCCGATTCGGCGAGCACGCTCTTCCACGTCTTGCCGTACGTCCTCACCTTGGTCGCCGTGGCGGGCGTGATCGGTCGTACCGTCGCGCCCGCAGCCGACGGCAAGCCGTATTCGAAGCAGTGACCTCTACGTGATCGCGACCATGCGCTCGATCGCGAGGCGGGCGCGGTCGGCCAGCTGCGGCTCGACGGTGATGCGGTGCACTCCGTCGCGGAGGGAGTCCCGCACCTTCTCGAGCGTCGTCAGCTTCATGTAGCGGCACTCGGCGTCGTCGCGCACCGGTTCGAACCGCTTGCCGGGCGCCTCGCGCTCGAGCCGGTGGATGATCCCGGTCTCGGTGGCGACGAGGAAGCGCTGCTTCGGTGAGCGCTTCGCATAGTCGATCATCTTCTCGGTCGAGAGGATCTGTGTCCGCTCGTTCCCGAACGCCATCGCCTGGCTCGCGCAGCCGCACTCCGGGTGCACGAGCAGGTCGGCGTCCGGAGCCTCGCCCTGCCACCTTTCGATGTCCGCGGGGCGGATGCCGGCATGGACGTGGCACTCGCCGAGCCAGATCGTCAGCTTGCGCCCTGTCACCTTCTCCAGCCACAGCCCGAGATACATGTCCGGCAGGAAGAGGATCTCCTGCTCCGGCGGGATCGCCTCGATCACCGACTTCGCGTTCCCCGACGTACAGCAGTAGTCGCTCTCGGCCTTCACCTCGGCGGTCGTATTCACGTAGGAGACGACGACCGCGCCGGGATGCTGCTCCTTCCACTCGCGCAATTGCTCGGCGTCGATCGAAGCCGCGAGCGAGCAGCCGGCGCCGAGGTCGGGGAGGAGGACCGTCTTCTCGGGGCTGAGGATCGCCGCCGTCTCGGCCATGAAGTGGACGCCGCAGAAGACGATCGCCTCCGCTTCCGTCGCCGCCGCCTGGCGCGAGAGGCCGAGCGAGTCGCCGACGTAGTCCGCGACGTCCTGCACCTCCGGCCGCTGGTAGTTGTGGGCGAGGATCACGGCGTTCTTCTCCGCGGCGAGAGCGCGGACCTCCTCGTGGAGCGTGGGGGACGGGGCGACGGTCATCGGACCTCCAGTGAGACGTGAAGCGAGCGGGCGGAATGGGTCAGTGCGCCGACGGAGACGAAGTCGACGCCGGTCTCGGCGTAGGCGCGCACCGTGCCGAGCGAGACGCCTCCGGACGCCTCGAGCT
>DASQCM010000115.1:0-4154 GCA_035634675.1 Gaiellaceae bacterium | reverse complement strand
AAACGCCTGGATGCGGGCCTCGTCCTCGATGACCAGGATTCGCACTCCGACCTCCGGCGCGGATCCTAAACAGGTCACGAGACCTGCGGTCTCGTGACCTCTTGAACGAACTCCGCCAACGGGAGAGCGCGGTCTCCCGTTGGCTCCGTGCAGAGGGCACATGGGGCCGAGAGGGTTCAGACGCCGGTGCCGTCGCGAGCGAGCAGGCACCGCGGGCGTGCACGCTCGCTGGTTCGCGGCGGCGTAACGCAGCGTTACCCGGCCGCCTTGACCGAGACGGGGTTCGAAACGCTCAAACCACGAAAGCGCTAAAGGCCGGAGGCTAAGACTCCGCGCAGCGGGACTTAGCCGCAGGCCGGACCGCGCTCGCGCCGCCCTCTGGCGCGCGCGAGCGCACCACGGACCGCTCACGTCCAGACAACCTCAAACCAAACAGCACGGAGCGATGACGTGTAGATGACACCGGAATGACAGGTTCGTCATGAGCCACGCCTGCGGGCGCCACGGTTGGTAGGAAGCGACCCGTGCGGGTCGGGGTGAAGCTGCTTTTGGTCGCCGTGGTGGTCGTCGCCGCCGGCGTGATCATCGGCTTCTACGTCTCGAACCTCACCACGCTGGCCGGCTCGCCGACCTACTCGGTTCCCGTCGAGAAGACCGGTGCCCACCCCGTGGTCAACCTCGAGCTCCAGACGGTGGCCGCCGTCGGGCCGCAGCTCAGCCGCAACCCGGACTGGGTCTCCTACCTCGTCAAGGACTCGAGTAGCGGGCAGTGGAAGCGCGAGACGGTGTGGGATCTCCCCGCCCACGCGACGATCCACGTGACGATCTTCAACTTCGACGGCGCGAGCGGGCTGCGAAACCCGTACTACGGCCGGGCGCAGGGGATGGTCGGGAACCGCGTCCTGGTCGACGGCAAGCCGACAACGGCGGTCGACCCGAACGAGGCCTCGCACACGTTCGCCGTCCCGGCGCTCGGGATCATCCTCGCCATCCCGGGCGTCGCCGACGACGCGAAGAACCAGTGCGGCTATGCGCCCTGTGCGCTGGCGCACGCGCACCGGACGATCAAGTTCACCTTCCACACGACCACTCCGGGCCACTTCCGCTGGCAGTGCTTCGTTCCCTGCGCGGCGGGGTGGATCGACGGCTTCGGCGGGCCGATGCAGACGATCGGCTACATGGACGGCTTCCTCAACGTGAAGGCGTAACGCGATGGCCGCCGACCCAGCCGCCGCCCCCGGGCGGCCCACGGATTCCACGCATCACGGCCGGCGCGTCGTCATCGCCTGGCTCGTGCTGAGCGCGATCGCGACGCCGCTGGTCGCGATCTACGTCGGGCCTCACATCCCGCCGGGCAACGCGAGCGTGCAGGCAGAGGGCCAGACCTTCGACAACCAGGTGATGACCGCCTTCGTCACGCCCGTCCTCTGCCTGATGGCCGTCTTCTTCGGCTACGGCCTCATCCTGTTCAGGGCGCGGCGCAGCGAGACGATCCTCGACGGCCCACCGATCCGCGACGACCCCCGGATCCGGCTCCTCTGGATCGTGATCACGTCGGCGATGGTGCTGTTCCTCGCGGGCTTCGGGACGTACGAACTGCTGAAGGACGGCGCGGGCGGCGGCCAGGGCCCGAACCCGATCGCGCAGCCCGCCGGCTACAGGAGCGCCTTCCAGGTGCAGGTGGTCGGCCAGCAGTGGCAGTTCACCTACCGCTACCCGTCGCTCGGCGGCATGGAGTCGAACTCGCTCCTCCTACCGGCCAACACGCTCGTCGAGCTCCACATCACGTCGCTCGACGTCGTCCACTCGTTCTGGGCCGTCGAGCTCGGCCTGAAGGCGGACGCGAACCCCGGCGTCGACAACGTCGTGTACGTCAAGACGAAGAACCCGACGACCTTCCACGTCCGCTGCGCCGAGCTCTGCGGGCTCTGGCACGGCTACATGTTCAACAACGGCCGGGTCGTCAGCTCCGCCCAGTTCGCCTCGTGGGCCGCGCAGGAACAGAAGATCTACGCCTCGATCAAGCCGTTCATGGACAAGTCGCCCGCGGACGGCGGAGCGCCGTACGCGCACACGTACCTGCCGGAGCCAACGAGGAGGGCCGGATGACCATGACCGAAGCAGCCGTCGCACCCAGTCCCCCTCTCTGGCGGCGGCTGCTCGGCTTCAACCTGTTGACGGCCATCGTCCTCGGCGTCGGGGGTTGGTACATCGGCTGGTACGGAGCCCACAAGATCGTCGCCCCGAGCCTCGACTACTTCGGCGACATCGACTACAACGAGCTGTCCGTCTACTTCGCGTACATCGGCGGCGTCCTCGGCTTCCTCGTCGGCCTGGGCTTCCTCAACTACCCCGTGCGGCGGCTCCTCGGCTACCCGCCGTCGCTACGCGAGAAGGAGACCGCCGGCTGGACGCGCTACTTCGGCCTCTGCACCGATCACAAAGTGGTCGGGATCCAGTACCTGTGGGGCATCGGGCTCTTCTTCTTCATCGGCGGCCTGAACGCGATGCTGATCAGGACGGAACTGCTGAGCCCACACCACCAGGCGTTCCCGGCGGGCACCTATCTGACCATCGTCGGCATCCACGGGACGATGATGATGGGGATCATGACGAGCGGGATCCTCGGCCCGTTCGCCAACTACCTCATCCCGATCATGATCGGCGCCCGGCGGATGGCCTTCCCGCGGATCGAGGCGCTCACCTTCTGGCTCTTGATGGCCGCCGGCGCCGTTCTCACGACGACGGTCTTCTTCGGCGGCTTCCCGACCGGCTGGACGGGCTACGCACCGCTCGCCACCGAGTCGAACCCCGGCCTCGACAACTACGTCATCTTCTTCGCGCTCGTCGGTCTCTCGATGACGTTGCTCGGCCTGAACATGATCGCCACGATCCTGACCATGCGCGCGCCGGGCCTGACGTGGACGCGGCTGCCGATCTTCGTCTGGGGCGTCCTCTCGACCGCGGTCCTGATGGTGCTCGCCGCGCCGGTGCTGATCGCGACGCTCGGCATGGTGGCGCTCGACCGGACGGCGCAGACGACCTTCTTCATACCGGCCGCCGGGGGAAGCAACTACCTGTACGAAAACCTGTTCTGGATCTTCGGACACCCCGAGGTCTACGTGCTCGCCCTGCCCGGCTTCGCGATCGTGCTTGAGCTGCTGCCCGTCTTCGCGCGCAAGCCACTCTGGGGCTACCGGCTCGCGGTGGCCGGCCTGCTCGGCGTCTCGCTCCTCTCCTGGTTCGTCTGGCAGCACCACCTGTTCGTGAGCGGCATCAACGGCGACCTGCGTGGCTTCTACATGCTGTCGACCGAGCTGATCTCGATCCCGACCGGGCTCACGTTCCTCTGCGGGATGATGACGCTCTGGCGCGGCAACATCCGCTTCACCGTGCCGATGCTGTTCGTACTCGCCTGGTTCTTCAACTTCCTGATCGGCGGGCTCTCGGGCGTGTTCCTCTCCGACGTTCCGAGCGACGTGACGACGCACGGCAGCTTCTTCTCGATGGCGCACTTCCACTACACGATCATGGGCGGCCTCGTCTTCACCTTCTTCGCCGCGATCTACTACTGGGTGCCGAAGATGACCGGCTGGCAACTGAACGAGCGGCTGGGAAAGATCCACTTCTGGTCGATGTTCCTCTTCTTCAACCTGACGTTCGCGCCGCTCTTCGCCGTCGGGTTCCTCGGCCAGCCGCGCCGCACGCCGGTCTATCCGAACGGCCTCCAGTTCCTCAACGACTGGGTCTCGATCTCGGCTTTCTGCCTCGGCGCCTCGATGCTCGTCTTCCTCTTCAACCTCGTTTGGTCGCTTGCGTTCGTAAAGAAGCCGGCCGGCGCGAACCCGTGGGCGTCCCGCTCGATCGAGTTCCAGCTCCCGTCGCCGGTTCCGGTGCACAACTTCGACCGCATCCCCGTCTTCTCGGGCGACCCGTACGGCTACGGCGAAGGGCCGATTCCGAGCCTGGTGCCGGCCGGATCTCCGGCGGGAAGGGAGTAACGCGTCGTGGCGGAGCCGCTGGCATACGAGAGCACCGGCTACGAGGTGGTCGAGCAGGAGCCGCCCGAGCTGCTCGGCCGCAACCTCATCTCCGCGAGCTACCTGCTCGCCGGCGCGACCGCATTCTTCTTTGTCGCCTTCCTCTTCGCCTAC
>DASQCM010000114.1:0-7689 GCA_035634675.1 Gaiellaceae bacterium | reverse complement strand
CCGAGCCTATCCCGACGTCTGGTCGCCGCTGAGGAAGAAGGAGGCGAAGGAGCCCGCCACCGCGGTCACGACGAAGATCGCCCAGAGCTCGAGCACCACGTCCACGATCCGGCCGGAGGTCGTAACCGGGTTCTTCAGCTGCGACGAGATGGTCAGGATCTGCACGGTCGAGAAGAAGAACGCATCGCCGAAGCCGTTGATGTCGCTCCCCTTCAGCCCGCTCTCGAACGACCAGATCAGCGCGGCGCACACGAGATCCACCACCAGCGAGAGCAGGATCGCGAGGAGGATTCGCGCGAGCAGCCGGCGGTGCCGGTCGCTCCAGTGGGCGAGCCGCCGCAGTTCCTCCCGGATCATCGGCGACGAGGCTAACGGGTCGGCCGGTCGGCGCTGCGAGAGCGGCTGAAGGAGGAGATCGCCCTAGGTCCGGCGGCGTAGCTAGGCCGCCGCAAGCTCCTGTGTGTACAGCTGGTGGAGGTCGGCCTCGCACGCCTCGAAGCCGTCGACGATGTCCGGGTCGAACTGGCTGCCGCGGCAGCGGCGGATCTCCTCCACCGCTGCCTCCCAGCTGACGGGCAGGCGGTACGGGCGCTTGTCGGTCATCGCATCGAGCGAGTCGACGACGGCGAAGATCCGCGCCCCCAACGGGATGCCTTCCTCGGAGAGCCTGTCTGGGTACCCGTTGCCGTCCCATCGTTCGTGGTGGGAGCGGATGACCCGCGCACCTTCCTGGTTCAGGAGTGGCACGTGGGCGAGCAGCCGCTCGCCGAGCTCGGCGTGCTCTTGCATCCGCCTCCGTTCGGGCGCGGTCAGGCGGCCGGGCTTGAGGAGGATCCCGTCGGGGATGCCGATCTTGCCGACGTCGTGGAGGAGGAAACCCCACTCGAGGCTCGGGTCGTCGAGCAGGCGCGGAGCCACCTCGAGGGTCAGCCTCGTTGCGTAGGAGGTGACCCGGCGCGAGTGCATGCTCGTTCCGAAGTCGCGCGACTCGAGCGCCGACGCGAGCACCGCGACCGTCTGCGCGTACGCCTCGTTCAGGAGCTGGTGCTGGCGACGGCCGATCTCGATCAGCCGGTTCAGGTCGGCGGCGTCGACGAGCTCGTTCGTCATGTCCATCTCGCCGGGGGCGCCCGGACGCATCAGCGGCGTGACGAGCGCCAGCAGCTCGAGTGGGCTGAACGGCTTGCGCATGAACGCCTGGGCGCCGACGGCTCGCGCGGCCCGGCCGGCCTCCTCCGACCCGCTGATGGCGACGATCGGGATCCGGCGCGTCTGCGGCGTCTCGCGCAGCCGCTCGAGGTAGAAGATGCCGTCGATCCCGGGCAAGCCGATGTCGAGCAGGATGGCGTCCGGCCGTGACGTGGTGAGCACGCGCTCCGCCTCGATCACGTCGAACGCCGTGTCCACCTCGAATCCCTCGAGCTCGAACGTCGTCCGTACCAGCTCGCAGAGCAGCCGGTCGTCGTCGATCACCAAAACCCGACGTGCACGGCTCATTCGAAACCCCCTGTCATCAGCTGAATGGCGTTCCTTCCTCTCCTGCGATCTCTCTCGGCAGGGAGAGTGCACGGCCTTGAGCTAGCCGCGAGTCCGAGAAGCGTCAGTGAATGGAAGGAGTTTCTGCCGGAATCTTCCGCAGGTTTCCGGTCCGGATTCCCCCTTTCGGGGGACACGTCTATTCGTTCACCCGAGTGGGCCGCGGCGCCAGCACCGCCGGAATCCGACCTAAACACGGAACGAGAAAGCGCCTCCCGGGGGCTTTACGGTTGAGGGCTACTGGAGCCGCTCGGCGAGATAGCGGATCGCGAGCGGGTAGCGATACTCGATCCCGCCGTGGCCGGCGTCGAAGAGCTCGAAGAAGACGTCGGTGATCCCGAGCTCCTCCAGCTCGCGCCGGAATGCCTCGGCGCCGAGGTCGAGGTAGAACTCGTCGCGCTTGCCGGCGTCGATATAGATCGCGCGCTGGCTGCGCAGCGCGTCCGCGTGGCGTCGCGCCATCCGCACGGGATCCCAGGCGAGCCACCGCTGCCAGACGTCGTCCCGAAGCATCCCGGTCGCGGTGTCGAAGGGGAGGTCAATGGATCCGTCCTCGTTCGCCGAGTAGCAGGCAGCCATGGCCCACTCGTTGATCAGGGGGAAGTCCGACTGCTTCGTGAGCGGGGGGCGTGAGTGGAAGTCCTCCCAGAACCGCTCGTACGAGCCGCCGTACTCGTCGCGGAGCGCACGCGCCGCCTCCCGGAACTCCGGCAGGTAGCAGAGCTCGAAGAGCGCGTCCCCCGAGTGGGTGGCGAGGCCACCGAAGACGTCCGGCCTCAGCATCGGCACGACCATCGCGCCGTAGCCGCCGCTCGACTTGCCGGTGAGGCCGCGGTGGCCTGGCTCGGTGAGCGTCCGGTAGCGCTCGTCCACGAACGAGACGACTTCGTTGCAGAGGTACTCGCCGTAGCGGCCCGTTCCGGGCGAGTCGATGAACTGGGAGCCGCCGTACGACGTCCAGCAGTCGACGGCGACGACGAGCGCCGGCGGGCAGCCCTCCTCGCCGAACAGGCGGTCGATGTTCTCCGGCGTGGTGGGGCGGAAGGCGGTGCGGTTGCGCCACATGTCGATCTGGCCGGTCATCCCCTGGATCAGGTAGATCGACGGGAAGCGGCGGTCGGGCTCCGCCTCGTACGCCGGTGGCAGATAGACCCAGATCGGCCGCACGTGCGGGTCACCGAGGGGGTTGTCGCGGAGGATCTCGCTCTCGATCTCCAGCTCGTCGAAGCGGCCGACCGGCTCCCGAGACCACGGCTCCACGCGGCGTTTCTATCAGGCCGCGGCGGCTCGGGCCCTGGCTACACTCAGCGCAATGGCGGAGTACGGGACGATGCGGGTCAAGAGCGGGCTCGCCGAGATGCTCAAGGGCGGCGTGATCATGGACGTCGTCGACGCCGAGCAGGCGAAGGTCGCCGAGGAGGCGGGCGCGTGCGCGGTAATGGCGCTCGAGCGCGTTCCGGCCGACATCCGCCGAGACGGCGGCGTCGCGCGCATGTCGGACCCGGAGAAGATCAGCGAGATCCAGGAGGCCGTGACCATTCCGGTCATGGCGAAGTGCCGCATCGGCCACTTCGCCGAGGCGCAGATCCTCCAGGCCCTCGAGATCGACTACATCGACGAGTCGGAGGTGCTGACGCCGGCCGACCTCGAGCACCACGTCGACAAGTGGCAGTTCACCGTCCCCTTTGTCTGCGGCTGCACGAACCTCGGCGAGGCGCTGCGCCGGATTGCGGAGGGCGCAGCGATGATCCGTACGAAGGGCGAGGCGGGAACCGGCGACATCGTCAACGCGGTCACGCATATGCGCTCGGTCTTCGGCCACATCCGGCGGCTCGGCGCGCTGCGCCAGGAGGAGCTGTACTCGGAGGCCAAGGAGCTGCGCGCGCCGTACGAGCTCGTCAAGTGGGTGGCCGAGAACGGGAAGCTGCCGGTCGTGACGTTCACCGCCGGCGGAATCGCGACCCCCGCCGACGCGTCGCTCTGCATGCAGCTCGGCGCCGACGGCGTCTTCGTCGGCTCCGGCATCTTCAAGTCGGGCGACCCGGAGCGGCGCGCGAAGGCGATCGTCGAGGCGACGACGCACTTCAACGACGCCGAGATCCTCGCCCGCGTCTCCGCCGGCCTCGGCGAGCCGATGGTGGGCATCTCCACGCAGTCGCTCGACCCGAGCGAGCTGCTCGAAACCCGCGGCTGGTAACGCGAAGCCGCCGGCAGGCGGGCCTGCGTCGCTTCTCCAGCTGACGACCGGTCACAGCCACTGCACGTCATTCGTAACGGCGGCTTTCGGCGGGGCCGCGTCGTTCCGTCCGGTGCGAGGCGGATGATCCGCCCGGAATGCAGCCGCGCAAGCCGGTCTGGAAGACCTCGTCCTTTCTCGTCTACTCGGGCGGGCTGACAGTCCTCTTCGCCGCGATCGCGGCGCTGGGGTATCTCTCCGGCCATTACGGCAAGGGCGCGCTCACGGGGTGGGCGCTGCTCGTCCTTGTGATCCTGCGGTTCATCGCCGAGGCGCTGCGTCCGCTGGGGCGCTGGGTCGCGGCGGGGATCTTCGCTTTCGCCTCGGTGATCGCGTGGGGGATCTTCGTCGGGGTCGCCTGGAGCTGGTTCGGCTGGCTCGACAACTGGCATTCGGCCTTCGGCGGCTGGTCGCTCGCTCACCTCTCGCTCGAGTTCCTGATCCTCGTCGCGGCGCTCGGCGACCAGTTCCGCTGGCGCTTCCCGTTCCTCGCGCTCATCTCCACGGTCGTGGGGTGGTTCTTCGTCACCGACTTCATCTCGAACGGCGGCACCTGGACGTACGTCGTGACGCTCGCGATCGGGCTCCTCTATCTGCTCGCGGGCTTTGCAAGCCGCTCGCCGTCCGCGTTCTGGCTGCACTTCGTCGGCGGCCTGCTGATCGGCGTGCCGCTCCTCCGCTGGTGGCACACGACCGACTTCCAGTGGGCGCTCATCTCGGTGGTGGCGTTCTTCTATGTCGGGATCGCGTACGCCTCGAAGCGCTCGAGCTGGGCGGTCTTCGCCACGATCGGGTTCTTCGGCGCGACGATCCACTACCTCGTCGGTCAGCCGACGAGCATCCTGGGTGACGTGGCAAGCGGAACGGTGCCGGCCCACGTGAGCCCCTGGGCGCCGGCGCTCGCCTTCGGGCTGCTCGGCTTCTGGCTCGTCCTGCTCGGCCTCGCCGGCCGTGGCCGCCGGACGCCTGCGCCGGTCGTGCTGCCACCCGCGTAGCTCCCATTACCATCGAGAGCGTGGAAAAGCCGCTCAGGATCGGCGTTCTCGCCGTACAGGGGAACTTCCGGGAGCACGCAGCGATGCTGCGGCGGCTCGGCGCGGACCCGGCGGAGGTGCGGCTTCCCGAGCAGCTCGACGGGCTCGACGGGCTCATCGTCCCCGGTGGCGAGTCGACGGCAATCGGGCGGCTCATGCGGCTGTACGGCCTCGACGAGGCGGTGCGCGGGTTCGGCGGCCCGATCTTCGGCACGTGCGCCGGGATGATCGTCCTCGACCGCGACCATCTCGGCCTCGGCGACTGGCGGACGCGACGAAACGCATTCGGCCGCCAGGTGCACAGCTTCGAGGCGGACCTTGATATTCCTGATGGAGAGAGACCGCTTCGCGCCGTCTTCATCCGCGCGCCGTGGCTCGAGGAGGTGGGGCCGGACGTCGAGGTGCTCGCGGAGCTCGACGGCCATCCGGTGCTAGCGCGTGAGGGACGGCTTCTCGTCGCCGCCTTCCACCCGGAGCTGACCGACGACACGCGCGTCCACGAGCGATTCCTGAACCTGGTGAGGGAGGAGACGCGCGTAGGCTCGACGGAGCGCGACAAGAGAGCGAAGGCGCCGGCTTTGCTGGCGCCGGGAGCGGAGTCCAGTGTCCGGGCATAGCAAGTGGTCGTCGATCAAGCACAAGAAGGGCGCCGCCGACGCAAAGCGCGGCAAGCTCTTCTCGAAGCTGACGCGCGCGATCATCGTGGCCGCGAAGGAGGGCGGGCCCGATCCCGCCGCGAACCTCGCGCTCCAGAACGCGATCGAGAAGGCACGCTCCAACTCGATGCCGAAGGACAACATCGACCGCGCGATCGCGAAGGGCGCCGGCACCGATTCGGACTCGGCCGTGTACGAGACCGTGGTCTACGAGGGCTACGGCCCTGCGGGCGTCGCTGTGATCGTCGAGGCGCTCACCGACAACCGCAACCGGACGGCCGGCGAGGTGCGCCACATCTTCGCCAAGAACGACGGCAACCTTGGTGGGTCGGGCGCGGTGGCGTGGCTGTTCGAGCGGCGCGGCGTCGTGCTTGTCCCTGCGGACGGCACCGACGAAGACGAGCTCATGCTCGCGGCGGCAGACGGTGGTGCCGACGACGTCACCCTCGACGGCTCGACGTTCGAAGTGCTCTCCGCAGCGGAGCAGCTCGCGGCCGTGCGCGAGGCGGTCGCCGGCGCCGGTTTCGAGATCGACTCCGCCGAGCTGACGATGCTCCCGAAGACGACGGTCGCCGTCGAGGACGAGAACGAGGCGAAGAAGATCCTCCGCCTGATCGACCAGCTCGAGGACGACGACGACGTGCAGGACGTCTACGCGAACTTCGACATCCCCGAGCGCGTCCTCGAATCGGTCGCAGGCTAGGTTCCGGCGAATCGTGACGCCGCGTCGCGAACGCGCACGACGGGCCTAACGAAGCGGGCTCCGCGATCGGAACCCGCCCGCGCTGGCCATGTTCTTCGCCCAGCTCGGGTCAGATCCCGGGCCGATGGCCGTTTCGGCCACTCGGCCGCCGGTGCGCCTCCGCTCGCGGTCCGTCTCGTCGTCCGGTCTCGCTCCTAACCTCTCCCCGTGAAGGTCGTAGGAATCGATCCGGGGACTGCTGCTTGCGGGTACGGAATCGTCCACGAAAGCGGAGGCCGCCTCAGGGAGGTCGCCCACGGCTGCTGGTCGACACCGGCAGGCGAGGACACGGTGCTCCGTTTGAAGACGATCTACGACGCGGTCGCGGCGCTCATCGCGGAGCACACGCCGGATGCGGTGGCGCTCGAGGAGTCGTACGTCGGCGCCGACGCCCGCATCGCGCTCTCCGTCGGCCAGGCACGCGGCGTCGTGCTCGTCGCGGCCGCCAACGCGGGAGTCGCCTGCCGCGAGTACGCGCCCGCGCGAGTCAAGCAGGCGATCTGCGGCTACGGCCGCGCCGAGAAGGCCCAGATGCAGCGGATGGTGAGGATGCTCCTCTCGCTGCCCGAGCTCCCGACGCCGCACCACGCCGCCGACGCGCTCGCGGTCGCGATCTGCCACGCCCTCTCGCCGCCGCTCTTGCACCTCGAGGCCGCCTCGTGATCGCCCGGCTTCGCGGTAAGCCCCTGGCGAACACACCCGAGGGGCTCGTCCTCGACGTCGGCGGAGTCGGCTACCTCGTCCACGCCACACCGACGGCTGTCCGCAAGGGCGAGGCGGCGGACGAGATCACCGTCGAGACGTACCTGCACGTGCGCGAGGACGCCCTCCAGCTCTACGGCTTCGCCGACCGAGGCGAGCGCGAGCTGTTCGTCCAGCTCCTCGCCGTCAGCGGGGTAGGGCCGAAGGTCGCTCTCGCGATCGTCTCCGGCTCTCCGGCCGCCGAGCTGCGCCGGGCGATCGCGCGCGGTGACCACGCCCGCTTCCAGGCCATCCCCGGTATCGGCAAGAAGACCGCGGAGCGGATCGTGCTCGAGCTGAAGGGGAAACTCGGCGACCCGGCGCTCGCGCCGGCGCCCGACGGGTCCGGCGAGGAGCACGTCGTCGCGCGCGACGCGCTCGTCGAGCTCGGCTGGTCGCTGCTCGACGCCGAGCGCGCCCTCGCCGAGGTCGATGCCGACCTGCCGCCGGAGGAACGCGTCCGGCTCGCGTTGAAGAAGGCTGCATGAACGCGACACAATTCCTCGCGCCCGACCTTCGCGAGGAGGACGAGGAGGTCGAGCAGAGCCTCCGGCCGCGCCGGCTCGACGAGTTCGTCGGCCAGGCGCGCATCAAGGAACAGCTTGCCATCGCGTTGGACGCGGCGAAGGGGCGCGGCGAGGCGCTCGACCACCTGCTCCTGGTCGGCCCGCCGGGGCTCGGCAAGACGAGCCTCGCCCACATCGTCCGGGAGGAGCTCGGCGTCGGCATCCGCTCGGTCGCCGG
>DASQCM010000113.1:0-6539 GCA_035634675.1 Gaiellaceae bacterium | reverse complement strand
GCGCGAGCGACTCTTCGTCTTCCGCGATCGTCTCGCGGATCTTCTCCAGCGAGCGCCGGATCAGGCGGGAGACGTGCATCTGCGAGATCCCGATCTGCTGCGCGATCTGCGACTGCGTCAGCCCCTCGAAGAAGCGGAGCTGGAGGATCATCCGCTCGCGTTCGTCCAGCGCTTTGAAGCCCGGCGCGAGCACGGCCCGGTCCTCCGACACCTCGTACTCGTGCTCCTCGGTGCCGATCGACTCGAGCGGGTCGAGGTCGTCGTCCTCGCCTCCCCCACCGCCGACCGATAGCGAGAGCGACGTGTACGCGCGGCCCGACTCGAGCGCCTCCAGCGCTTCCTCCTCTTCGACGCCGGCGGCTTTGGCCAACTCCGGAATGGTGGGCGAGCGTCCGAACTGCACGGTCAGCTGCTCCATCAGCCGCGACAGCTGGACGTTCAGCTCCTGGAGCCCGCGCGGCACTCGCACCGCCCAGCCCTTGTCGCGGAAATGCCGCTTGATCTCGCCGATGATGTTCGGCGTCGCGTACGTCGTCAGCTCGACGCCGCGCTCGAGGTCGAAGCGGTCGATCGCCTTGATCAGCCCGATCGCGCCGATCTGGACGAGATCCTCGAGCTGCTCGCCGCGGTAGGAGTAGCGGCGCGCGAGCGAGCGGACGAGCGACATGTACTGCTCGATCAGCTGCTCCCGCGCCTGGAGATCGCCGTCCTCGTGGTAACGGCGGAGGAGAATCTTGTCGTCGACCCGCGTCATCAGCTCGCCCCCGTGGCCGCTGCCACGTTCTTCGTCAGCTCCACCCACGCGCCGTCGTCGCGCTCGACCACCTGGTGCGTATCGCAGACCGTGTCGAGGACCCGGCGCAGGTCCAGCCCTCCGTCCGCCTCCGCCGCCGGCAGCAGCTCCGGTGCGAAGGGCCCAACCGTGGCTTGCAGCACGCCGTCGTCGGCCGAGAGGGACACGATGAGCTCGTCTGGGTCGTCGCGCAGCGCAAGCAGTGCCTCGATCCCCACCTGCAGGTCCTCGAGGTCGTCGTAGGTGACGTCGAGCCGCAGCGCAAGCCCTCCCGTGACGAGGTGCGCGATCGGCCTGAACTCCTCCTCGGCAGGGATGACGAGCCGGATCTCGTCGGTCGTCATGCTCCCGCGTCCCGCAGCTCTTCGAGGAGATCGCTCTCCCGTCTGGCTGCGGCCTCCTTCCCCGCCTGCACGGCGTGGCGCCAGTCACGGCGCGCCTTGAAGTCGGCCGCCCCAAAGCTGACCCCGGCGGCGAAGCCGGAAACCTTCTGTACCGGCCGCGTGATGGCGAGGCTGACTGCGCGAACCGCAGTGTCGACGCTATCCGCCGCGTCGACGGCGCTGTCCGTGATCCGGTCGACCTTGTCGAGCTGCCCATTCACGCGGTCCACGCTGCCTCCGACCTTGCCGATCACCGGGAAGAGGGACTCCTCGGCTCCCCGGATGAACGAAGAAAGCTGCGTGATGGTTCCGGCCAGGCGGACGAGAAGGTACGCCGTGGTGATTCCGACGGCGAGCAGGAACACGGCCAGGGCAAGCCGCCAGAGATCCCCCCACGTGAATGCTGCAACGAGCATCCTCGACGGATTTTAGTGAGGTCGGGCCGAGGTGATGGTCCCGCAACCCACCACGGCGTCTCCCTCGTACAGCACGGCCGTCTGCCCGGGCGCGACACCGTAGGCAGGCTGCTCGAGCTCGAGCCGGAAGCCGCGCTCCGTCGGCACGACGTTCGCGGGCACCGCAGGCGAGCGATATCGGAGCTTCGCCTCCACCCGCTCGGCTTCGACATAGAGGCGCCCGCGCGCCTCAACGGCCGTGCGACCGAGCGACTCGCGCGGGCCGACGACAACGGTGTTGGTGGACGGGGTCGAGCCGAGGACGTAGAGCGGCTCTGGCGCGGCAAGGCCGAGACCGCGCCGCTGGCCCGCCGTGAAGCGCCAGAAGCCGTCGTGCCGGCCGAGCACGTTGCCCTCTGCGTCCACGATCGCGCCTTCCTGCGGCTCGAGGCCGTGCCGGCCGAGGAACGCGCGGTAGTCGTCGCCGGCGAGGAAGCACGCCTCCTGGCTGTCGGGCCGGCGCGCGACCGCCAGGCCGGCGCGCTGAGCCTCCGCCCGCGTCGCGTCCTTGTCCTGCTCGCCGAGCGGGAAGCCGACCCGCACGAGGTGGCGCGGATCGAGCGCTGCGAGCATGTAGCTCTGGTCCTTGCGCGCATCCACGGCGCGCGCGAGAAGCGGCACACCGCGGTGAGGCAGGACACGCGCATAGTGGCCGGTGACCAGACGCTCGCACCCGGCCCGCCGGGCGAAGGCGAGCAGCTCGGCGAAGCGAAAGCCGCCGTTGCAGCGGGTGCACGGGTTCGGCGTCAGCCCGCGCGCGTATCCGCGCACGAACGGCGTGACGACCGCGCGCCGGAACTCCTCGCGCAGGTCGAGCGTCACGTGCGGCACGCCGAGCCGGTGGCACGTCTCCCGCGCGGCGATCACACTCTCGGGTGAGCAGCAGGCGCGCTCGGAGTCCGGACCGTCCGGGTCGAGCCACAGCCGCATGGTCACCCCGACGGCGTTCGGCAGCGAACGGAGGAGCGCGACAGCGCTGTCGACGCCGCCGCTCATTGCCACGGCGACCCGCCGCGGGGACGGCGCGGCGTAGAAGACGGGGCCGAGCGCATTCGCGAGCGCGTCGACCGCGAGGGTCTCTCCGCCGACGGTCGCCGCCTCGAGCAGCGTCAGGCCCGCGACGTCGCGCGCCAGTCCGGGCGCGTCAGCCTCGGCGATGCGATCGCCGTCGACGAGCAGCCGGACGGCGGCCCAGTCACCATTGCGGCTCGAATCTCCGAAGAGCTCGTGCATGCGGTCACCGTAGAGGAAGGTTCGGCCCCGCTACCAAACCGAGCTATGTGATCCTGGTCTCCCAGGTGGGTGCCGTGCCCTAAGCGGCTCGCCGCGGTCGGGACGCCGGCTCCCTTTCACGTAGCGTTGGATCTACATGTTCACTCGGTTCGGGGCGCGGGGCCGAGGTCGGACTGTAGCGCCCGCTACTCGGGCTGTGGGTTGAGCAACCGGATGCCGAGCTCGCGCAACGCGGAGTCCGGGTACGGCGTCGGAGCGCCGGTGAGCGGATCGTTGCCGCTCGCGATCTTGGGGAACGCCGTCACCTGGCGGATGTCGGGCTCGCGCGCGAGCAGCGCGATGAACCGGTCGATACCCATCGCGAAGCCACCGTGCGGCGGCGGGCCCATCTCGAGCGCCTCGAGGAGGAAGCCGAACTTGTCCCGCTGCTCCTCGTCGCCCATCCCCATCACGCGGAAGACCGCCTGCTGCACCTCGGCCTGATGGATCCGGATCGAGCCGGAGCCGAGCTCCCAGCCGTTCCAGATCAGGTCGTAGTGCTGGCCGTGGGCGTGCGCGGGATCGGTCTCGATCCCGTCCCCCTCGCCGGGCACCGGCGCCGTGAACGGGTGGTGCATGAACGTCCAGCCGCCGTACTCCTCGCTCACCTCGAAGAGCGGGAAGTCGGTGACCCAGTGGAAGACGTCGAGGCTGCCGTCGATCAGGTCGAGCTCGCGCGCGAGATGGAGTCGCAGCAGGCCGAGCACGTGCGCGACCACGGGCTCCTCGTCCGCGACGAAGAGCGCCGTCGATCCCTCCGGGACTCCGAACTCCTCGAGCTCGCGCTCGGAGAGGAACTTCGAGATCTGCGAGAGGTTCGCGAGGCCCTTCGCTCCCCACTCCTTCGCGACCTCCTCGAGCCGTGACTGTTCGGCGCGGGAGAACGTCCGCGGCACCACGACGTAGCGCACGCACGGCGCGTTCTTGAAGACGCTGAACTCAGAGCCGCGCGTCACCTCCGTCGCGTCCTGGATCTCCATGCCGAAGCGGAGATCCGGCTTGTCGGAGCCGTAACGGAGCATCGCGTCGGCGTAGGAGAGCCGCGGGAACGGGCGCTGCGGCGGCTCGGCGCCGGAGGCCTCGAACGCGCCGGCGACGCATGCCTCCATCACGGCGAGGACGTCCTCGCGCTCGACGAACGCCATCTCGAAGTCGAGCTGCCGAAACTCGAACTGCCGGTCGGCGCGGAGATCCTCGTCCCGCCAGCACGTCGCGATCTGGTAGTAGCGGTCGATCCCGCCGACCATGCAGAGCTGCTTGAAGAGCTGCGGCGACTGCGCAAGCGCGAAGAACCGGCCGGGCTGCAGCCGTACCGGGACGAGGAAGTCGCGCGCCCCCTCCGGGGTGCCGCGCGTCATGCTCGGCGTCCAGACGTCGACGAAGTCGAGGTCGTCCATCACGCGCCGGATCGCCGCGATCGCCGTGTGGTTGAGGCGGAGGTTCCGCTGCATCCGGTCGGTGCGCATGTCGAGCCAGCGGTAGCGGAGACGAAGGGTCTCGTCGACTCCCTCCTCGTCGAGCTGGAACGGGAGCGGCGTCGAGCGCGAGAGGATCCGCAGCTCGTCCACCTGGACCTCGATCTGCCCGGTCGGGAGGTTGGGGTTGATGGCCTCGGGGGCGCGCGGGACGACCTCGCCGACCGCCTGCAGCACGAACTCATTGCGGATCTCGTGGGCCGCCTTCGCCGCTCCGGTGGAGCGCTCGGGGTTGATGACGAGCTGGGTCTTGCCCGTGTGGTCGCGGAGGTCGATGAAGATGAGCCCGCCGTGGTCGCGGCGCGTGTCGACCCAGCCGGCGAGTGTTACGCGGCGATCGGCGTCGTCCGCCCGCAGCTCGCCGCACATCGCATCGCGCCAGGCCATCTAAAGCTCCGAAAGGGACTGCACGATGCGGTCCTCCTCCCCGCGCCTGCGCACCTCGTAGGTGCCGTCGCTGCGGGCGACGAGGACGGTCTCCGCGCCGAGCCGCTGCGCCTGCGTGAGCTGCCCCTTCATCGAGCGGCCAGCGTAGTCGGTGTCGACCGAGCGGCCCTCTGCGCGCCATTTCGCGATCATCGGCAGGAGACGCGTCCTGAGCTCGAGCTCCTCGAAGGCGACGAAGATGTCGAGCCGGCGCGGCTCCGCGGTCGCGCCTTCGTGCTCCATCGCCAGCAGGAGCCGCTCGAGTCCGGCCCCGAAGCCGACGCCCGGAGTGGGAGGCCCGCCGATCGCCTCGACGAGACCGTCGTAGCGCCCGCCCCCCACGATCGACGAGTTGACGTTCTCGTCCGGCCCGACGAACTCGAAGGTCGTACGCGTGTAGTAGTCGAGCCCGCGCACGAGAGAGGCGTCGAGCACGTACGGGACGTCGTACATGTCGAGGTGCTCCTTGACGGCCGTGAAGTGCTCGCGGCACTCGTCGCAGAGCGAGTCGCCGATCTTCGGCGCCTGGTCGAGCGCCGCACGCAGGTCGGGGTTCTTGACGTCGAAGACCTGGAGCACGCTCGTGGCGCGCTTGTGCGCGATCTCCTCGTCCGCGAGCAGGTCGGGATGCCCATCGAGCCACTCGTTGAGCCTCTCGACGTACTGCGGGCGGCAGTTCTCGTCCCCGATCGAGTTGAGCATGAGCGTCCACTCGGTCACGCCGAGCCGCCGCAGGAGCTCCGCGTAGAACTGGATCACCTCGGCGTCGACGGCGGGATCCTCCGAGCCGATCGCCTCGAGCGACAGCTGCCAGTGCTCCCGGTAGCGGCCGCGGCCGGGCCGGCCGTAGCGGTACATCGGCGCGATCGCGTACGCCTTCACCGGTTGCGGCTCCTGCGTGAGACCGTGCTCTACGTACGCGCGAGCGATCGGCGCTGTCCCTTCGGGGCGCAGGGTGAGCGAGCGGCCGCTGCGGTCCTCGAACGTGTACATCTCCTTGCGCACGACGTCGGACGCCCGGCCGGACGTGCGCTCGAAGAGGCTCGTCTCCTCGAAGCCGGGCGTGGAGACGCGCGACCAGCCGTACTGGAAGCACTGCTCCTCGATCGTGCGGATCAGGCGCCACCACAGGTGGTCCCGCGGCAGGACGTCGTGCGTCCCCCGCGGAGCTTGGAACGCTGGGCTCATGCTCCAGCGTCGCCGGAGGCGGCGCGGTCTTCAGGCCGGGCGTCGGCGGCTTTGCCGCCGGCGCTTCCAGCCTCCGCGCGTAGCTCAGCGAGGAACGGGTTGCGCGCAAGCTCGACGCCGAGGGTCGTCTCGGGGCCGTGGCCGGCATGAATGACGGTCTCGGGCGGGAGCCGCTCGGCGAGCATGCGCACCGAGGCGAGCAGGGTGTCCCAGTCGGCGCCGGGCAGGTCGACGCGGCCGACCGAGCCGGCGAAGAGCAGGTCGCCGCTGAAGAGCTCGCCGTCGACATGGAACGCGACGTGCGCCGGCGAGTGGCCCGGGACGGCAAGGCACTCGAAGGAGATGCCGGCGACCTCGATCGTCTCGCCGCCGCTCACGAGGTGCTCGGGCGCGTGCGGGCGTCCCGGAACGCCGACGGGGGCGAACTCCGGGTAGCGCTCGAGCCGCTCGCGCTCGCCTTCCGGCATCCAGACCTCCGCTCCGGTTCCCTCGGCGAGGTCGGCAACGCCGCCGAGGTGGTCGAAGTGACCGTGCGTGATGAGGATCC
>DASQCM010000112.1:0-2425 GCA_035634675.1 Gaiellaceae bacterium | reverse complement strand
GTCACCTCCGTGAAGCCGAACACGAAGACGAGGTCGAAGAAGAGCTCGAACGGTGTGACGCGATGCTCGGTCTCGGCGAATTGCTCGCTCATCGCCGGACGCCGAGGACGATCCGGATCCGCTGGCCGATCAGCTCGGCCTCCTGGAACGCGAGCTGCTTCGACGTGATCCGCCGCGGGAGCAGCGGCGCGCCGGCGCCGAGGGTGACGGGAGTCATCCCGAGGATGATCTCGTCGAGGAGACCCGCGTCGTGGAACTGCCCCACGAGGTCGCCGCCGCCTACGAGCCACAGGTTCGCGCGGCCAAGGCGGTTCGCGGCCTGTTCGTACACGGGCAGGACGTCACCCTGGACGAACGCGATGTCGACGTCGGGGATCGGCGGGAGCTCGCGGTGCGTGAAGATCCAGCCCGGCCGCTCGCCGTAGTACTTGCGCCACGAATCCGGGCCGCCGTGCTCCAGCATCCACTCGTAGGTCGTGGCGCCCATGACCAGCCCGCCGACGGTCGGGAACCAGTCGTCCCAGAAGCTGTCCTCCTCCCCGTGCGGCACCTCGTAGAGCCAGTCGAGCGAGTTTCTGTCGTCGGCGATGTACCCGTCGAGGGTGCACGCGGTGAAGTACTGCACCTTGGTCATGCCGCCTGCGCGGGCTCGGCGAGGTAGAGCCGCCACCGATCCGGGACTCCTTTGAGCTCGTGCACGCCACGGTCCGTGAATGAGAAGCCGCTTCCGGCGACGAGGTCCTTTACGGTCTGCGAGACGATGACCTCTTGGGGGCCGGCGGCGCCGAGGAGACGCGCGCCGATCGTCACAGCCAGACCGCCGGGCTTCCCATCGATGACCTCGCACTCGCCGATGTGAACCCCCGCCCTCACCTCGATGCCCAGCTCCGACACGCGTCCCGCGATCTCATGAGCACAGTCGATAGCACGCGCCGGCCCCGCAAAGCTCGCGAAGAAGCCGTCGCCGGCTGTGTCGTGCTCGGTACCGCCCCACTCTGAGAGCGCAGCGCGTATCACCTCGTGGTGGGACAGGAGGAGCTCTCGCCAGCGACGGTCGCCCAGCTCGGCCTGCGTTCGCGTCGAGTCGACGAGGTCGGTGAAGAGCACGGTGGCGAGAACCGTCGAGGCCTCTTGTCGGCGCTGGACTCCCGCCAGGTCGCGAGCGATGTCCATGACCGCCTCGACCTGGAGCCCGGAACGACCCGGGAGCTTGTGCACCGTTGCGTTGGGCATGAGCGAGGCGACGTACTCCGCCTCCTCCAGCTGGGCCCTGGGGTCGGCCTCGCCGATAATGAGCGCCGTCGGCGTGTGCACGCTCGGGAGAATGTCGCGCACGTCCGTCTGCCACTGGATCCGCGTCAGCGCCTCGGCGACGTCCGGGCTCACCGTATTCCGAGTGACCCGCGCGTACCTCCGCATCAGCTCGTCGTCGACGGCGAGCGTGTCCTTCTGGTCGTCCGGTGTCCCTGCCCGCTGCGCGGCGCGGCTGAGCGCCAGCTCGCGGGCGTACCCGGTCGTGCCCCAGCTCGCCGCCTGCGCGAGCTCAGCGGCGAATGCCTCCGGCCCTTTCCCCCAGGGGTAGTCGGGCGCCCAGGCAAGCCGGGCGCGCGGGTAGTTCCAGACCAGGCCGGAGGTTCGGGAGGGATACGTAGCCGCGAACAGCGCGTGCATCGCGCCAGTTGACGCGGCAGCACCGAGTACCGGCGCGTCGGAGCCGACCTCGTCGAGCACAGCCAGCAGGTCGGCGGCCCGCGTCTCGAGGTTCGGGGGCGGGACATTGCGAGTTGAGGCTCCGCTCCCCCGCCGATCGTGGATGACGAGCCGGGCGAACTGCGAGAACCCGATTACGAACTGTCCCCAGTCGGGCTCGTCCCAGATCAGGTCGACATTGCCGGCGAAGGCGTGGAAGTCGGCTGCGAAATCGACCGGGCCGGAGCCGGCGACCTGGTAGGCGATATAGACGCCGTCCGCTGTCTTCGCGTATCGCGTCTCGCGCGTCACCGTGTCAGTTTCGAATCGACGACGGAACAAAACAAGAGGCCCTGTCACCAGGGCCTCTCGAATAGCGGGGGCAGGATTTGAACCTGCGACCTCCGGGTTATGAGCCCGGCGAGCTACCTGACTGCTCCACCCCGCGTCGCGGCCCCGATTGTAGCACCCTCGTTACGCTTGTTCTCATGTGGGATTGGGCCATCTGGGGCTCGTTGATCTTGGTCTTTTTGGCTGGCGTAGCGGCTCTTGCGCTGCTCGTCGTGCGCGCGCGCAAGGCCTGGCGCGACGTCAGGTACACCGGACGGGACACCGTCCGACGGCTCGACGAGATCACGGCCAAGGCGGAGGCGACGGCGGACCGGCTCGAGACCGCCGGAGACACGGCCGAGCTGGAGGAGAGCATCGGGCGGCTGCGCATCTCGCTGGCGCGGCT
>DASQCM010000111.1:0-6319 GCA_035634675.1 Gaiellaceae bacterium | reverse complement strand
GGTGACGCCGGCGCCGCTCGAGGATGCGGTCGAGTGGATGGTTTCTGTCGGCTCGGCCTGGGATCAGCGTCTCGCCGCCCTCCGTCGCACTCTCGCGAGGAAGACGTAACTCCTCCGTGCAGTGGCTGCCACCGTGGCGTGAGCGTTACGGGAAGAGCCGCGTCACCGACCAGCCGCCGCCGGGCTCCCGCTCGTAGCGGAAGCGGTCGTGGAGGCGGCTGGCGCGGTGCTGCCAGAACTCCCACGCGTCGGGAGCAACGAGAAAGCCGCCCCACGTGGGCGGCCGCGGAACAGGCCCGCCGCCGAGGTCGCGCTCGAGCTCGGCGAGCCGCTCGTACAGCTCTTCCCGCGACGCGAGCGGCTCGCTCTGGCGCGAGGCGCGCGCGCCGAGCTGGGCGTCGTGGGGCCGCGTGGCGAAGTAGGCGTCCGATTCAGCCTCGGGCAGGCGCTCGACCCGCCCTTCGACCCGCACCTGCCGGCCGAGCGGGGACCAGTGGAAGAGGAGGGCCGCCTGCGGGTTCGCGACGAGCTCGAGTCCCTTCCGCGACGTGTAGTGCGAGAAGAAGACGAGCCCGCGCGGGTCGAAGCCCTTCAGGAGCACCATCCGCACAGACGGAGCCCCATCGTGAGCAGCCGTCGCGAGCGCCATCGCCTCCGGAACCTCGAGCGCCTCGACCGCTCCGGCGAACCACTGCCGAAATTGCTCGAGCGGGTCGGCGGCGAGATCCTCCCGGCGAAGCTCGGCTTCCGGCTCCATGCTCAGAGCTTCGCGCGCAGCTCTGCGGGTCGCAGGATCTTCCCGCCGAGCTCCTCGTCCGAGGGCACGAGCTCGCGGACGACGCGCAGGACGACCTCGGCCTCGTCGCTGAGCGGGCTGAGGATCTTGTTGCCCTTGAGCAGCGCCTTGCCGCGAGGTCCGGTGTGCACGGCGAGGTCGCGCTCCGCATAGCCCCGCTCGCGGAGGAGGGCGTTCGCCTGCTCGATCGCGTCGCTCACGTCACCGGGTTCTAGCGGAAGAGATCCGTCTCGGGCGGGATGACGATCTCGGCGGCGCGTCCGTCGCCGCGCACGTCCAGGCCACGAACGACGGCGACGGGAACGCGGTCGAGCTTGCCGAAGACGAGTTGCGCCGCCCCGGCGATCTCGTCGGCGACTGCGATCCGCGTCGCGTGCAGCTCGTAGCCGGTGGGATCGCGCTCGCCCATGAGGTCGCGGACGACCTCCACCCCAGCGGCGCCGATAGCGACGTCCGTCGTCGCCGCGCGCCACGGGCGACCGAAGGAGTCCGTGACGACGACGCCGACGTCGGCGCCCGTCCGCTCGCGCAGGCCTTCTCGCAGCCGGGCCGCTGACGCGTCGGGGTCGACCGGGAGGAGCACGACCGTCTCCGGTGCCGGGGCATTCGACGCGTCCACCCCCGCGGAGCCGCAGACGAAGCCGTGCCGCGTCCGCGCGATGATGAGCGGTGGGCGGACGCGGACGAGCTCGGTCGCCTCGTCGAGGATGACCTGGATCCGGCGCGGGTCGGCCTCGTCGCCGGCGAGCTCGCGCGCCTGGTCGGACGGTTCGACTCCGGCAAGCTCTACGACCCGGCCCTCGACCTTCGAGACCGCCTTCTGCGCGACGACGATGACGTCACCGTCCTCGAGCTCCGTCCGCTCCGCGATGAGCGCTGCGAGGTCGTCCCCTTCCGCGAGCTCCGGCAGCCCCTCGACCGGCGCCACGGAGAACCCGCTCACGGCAGGCCCGTGACTCGAAGGCCGGCGTGACCCTTGTAGCGCTTGTTGAGGTTGACGATCACCGCTGTCATTCCCTCGAGCGCACTCGCGCTCGCGAGCGGGCCGGCGTCGAGCGCTCGCCCGGTCACGACCTTCGCGGCGAGCTCGAGCGCCAGCGCCTTTGCGTTGGCGTCGTCGCCGCAGACGAACGCGTCTTCGTCGGGCCGTCCACGCGCGAGTTGCCGGGCGGCAAGTGAGTGGAGACCGGCGACGACTGGCGCGCGCAAGAGATCCTGCGTCCGCTCGGCCAGCGAGCGCGCCTCGGCGTAGGGGAACACGCCCTCCGGAGAGAAGTGCAGCTCGCTTGCCACGCTCAGCAACGGTGTCGCGCCGAGGGCTTCGCCGACCACGGCCGCGGTCGCAAGCGCCGCGTCGGCCCTGGTCGCGAGCACGACGAGGTCGACGTCCTGGACGGCCTCCTCGTTTGCGGCGCCGCCGTACGCGCCGACCTCGCTGCCCTTCTCCTCGGCTCGGTCGGGATCGCGCGATCCGATCACGACCTCGTCGCCGGCCTCGACGAGGCGGCGCGCGAGCGCGAGCCCGAAGTCGCCGGTTCCTCCCAGGATCGCGACTCTCACGCCGGCACAGCTCCCAACACGACCTCGGCGAGCCGCCGCCGCGCGTCGACGTCGGTCATCAACGTCCGGGTCACGATCGGCCGAACCTCGCCGAGGCCGCCGAGGTCGTCCGCGTCCGCCTGGTCGACGACGAGCGCGTCGATCAGGCCCGGGTAGCGGCCCGCGACGTGACGTGGTGACGTACCGCCGGCGAGCCGACGCAGCATCCGGTCGGCCGGCCCCTTCACCGCCCGGCCGCCGATCAGCGGACTAACGGCGACGCAGGGAACCCGCCGTTCTTCGAGCGCCTTCCGCAGCTCGCGCACCGCGAGGATCGGCGCCAGCGAGACGTACGGGTTGCTCGGCGCGAGCAGGATCAGGTCGGCGCCTGTCAGCACGTCCAGCGTCCCCGGCGCCGGCCGCGCCGTGTCCTCCCCCTCGAAGCGAACGGCGTCGACGTCGTCCCGGTGACCGCGCGCCACGAACCACTCCTGGAACGGGAACGTGCCCGCGGGCGTCTCGAGCCAGGTACGCAGCCGGTCGTCGGTCGCCGGCAGCAGCCGCGTTTCGACCCCGAGCGCGCGGGCGAGACGGGCGGTCACGGCGGACAGCGGCTCCCCTGCCCGGAGCGCCTCGGTCCGCACGAGATGCAGGCCGAGGTCGCGGTCGCCGAGCGCAAACCAGTCCTCGCCGCCGAGCGCGCCGACCGTCTCGAGCGCGCGCCAGGTCTCGTCGCTGCGTCCCCAGCCCCGCCGCTGGTCGGCGAGGCCCGCGAGCGCGTAGAGGATCGAGTCGAGGTCCGGGGAGACGTGCAGCCCGAGCACCTCCACGTCGTCGCCGACGTTGCCGATGACCGTCGCCGACGCTGCGCCCGCGACGTCCACGACGCCGCACGCGAACCGAGCGCCGCCCACTCCCCCGGAGAGAACGGCGACGTTCAGACGAGGCTCCCTTCGAGCTCGGCGAGACAGGCCTGGGTGCGGGGGCCGGCGCGCAGCTGCAACCGGATCAGGTCGTCCATTGTGTCCACGTCGCCTGCGAGGTTCGGCAGTGCGACCGAGGCGGCGTCGAGCCCGAGCGACGCGGCGTGCGCGCGGAAGCGGTCGGCGCTGTCGGGGCCGTAGAGCGGCGCGAAGGCCTCGGGCGCGGACAGGCTGAGCGCATTCGTCGTCCCGTCCAGCGCCTCGACGAGCGCCAGCGAGCCGGCAGGCGTCGCCGCGAGCAGCGAGCGGAGGTCGTGCGGCACGACGCACGGGACATCGGCATTGACGACGAGGATCCCGCCGGGCTCGACGCCCTCCAGGCCCGCCTGCACCGCCGCGCCTTGCCCGCCGCCCGGATCGGACACCACTTCCGCACCGGCGTCAACCGCTGCCTCCGCCGCGTCCTCGTCCGGTGTCACGACACGTGTGCGCCCCACCGCGACGCACGCGGCCAGCACGTCGGAGAACATCGCCTCAGCGAGAGCCCGCCGAACGCGCGGAGACTCATGCAGGCGGGTCTTCCCCTCTGCGCCGGCAAACGGGATCACGACCGTGACCACGCGAACAAGCCTATGCTCGGCGGAGATACTGGGGCGGTGAGGATCGCGGCCACGCAGCAGCTTCCCGGACCGGCGTGGGCGGAGCTGCCCGACCTCGAGCTGCTCCAGACATGGCCGCCGGCGCAGCCGCTGCCCGGGGTCGAGGTACTGGTCGCGGTCGTCGTTCCGGTCGGCGCCGAGGAGCTCGACCTCCTTCCCGATCTCAGGCTCGTCGCCAACTACGGAGCCGGCTACGACACCGTGGACGTCGCCGAGTGCCGCGAGCGCGGGATCCCGGTGACGAATACGCCCGGCGTCCTCGACGCCGCCGTCGCCGATCTCACGCTCGCGCTGATCCTCGCCTGCCGCCGGCATGTCGTCACGGCCGACCGCCTCGTCCGTGAGGGCCGCTGGCAGCGCCGGTGGGCGCAGCCCGAGCTCCTCGGCCACGATCTGGCAGGCTCGACACTCGGTCTCGTCGGGCTGGGACGGATCGGCTCGGAGGTCGCGCAGCGGGCGGAGGCGTTCGGAATGCACGTCGTCTTCAACCGCCGCAGCGGCGGGTTGCCACTCGACGAGCTGCTGCGCACCGCCGACGTCGTCTCGCTCCACGTCCCGCTGACGGACGAGACGCGCGGCCTCGTCTCGCGAGAGCGGCTCGCCCTTCTACGCGACGGCTCAACGCTGATCAACACGGCACGCGGGACGATCGTGGACGAGGACGCGCTCGTGGAGGAGCTCGTCTCGGGCCGCATCTCCGCGGGGCTCGACGTGTTCGCCGCCGAGCCGAACGTCCCGGAGCCTCTGCTGGGGCTCCCGAACGTCGTCCTCACGCCGCACATCGCAAGCGCGACCGTGGAAACGCGAGCGGCGATGACCCGTGTCCTCGTCGACAACGTGCTCGCCTTCGTCCACGGCGAGCCGCTGCTCACGCCGGTCGACTAGACGGACCCTGGGCGACCGGCGGTGATCCAGTCGCGCACCTCGAACCAATGGCTCGCGCGCAGCGCGTCGGCCACGCGCTCGTCCGTGTGCTCCGCGTAGAAGACGTGTTGGTCGAGGTCGCAGCAGATCGCGATCTCGGACAACGAGACTTCGGCAACGTGCATGAGCGCGTCGGCCGGCAGCCTCGCCTCGGCGACGGTGTAGTGCTTGAACTGGAGCTCCGGAGCGAGCTCCATCAGCTCCGGCCAGTCGGGGCACGCGCGTGAGCTCACACGACCGACGGTACCGACAGCGTGCGTCTCAGAATCGTCGCCAACGTGCGGATGAAAGCCGGATCGGAGTTCGGCATCTCGATCCGCTCGAGCCGCAGGCCGAGCTCGGCCGCCTTCTCCTGCGCCTCGACGTCGAGGTCCCAGCGAATCTCGAGATGATCCGATACGAAGCCGACCGGGCAGACGAGGACATGCTCGACGCCCTGGCGCTGCACCGACTCGAGGTGGTCGAGGATGTCGGGCCCGAGCCACGGCTCGCCCGTCGGTGACTCGCTCTGGAAGGAGAAGCTCCAGGAGTCGAGCTCGGCAGCCTCGGCGACGAGCCGCGACGTCTCGAGCAGCTGGTCCCGATACGGGTCCCCGGCAGCGAGGATTCGCTCCGGGAGCGAGTGCGCGGTGAAGACGACGTGCGCGTCGGTGCCGCGGACGCGGTCGGCGAGCAGCTCGACGAAACCGGGCTCGTCGTACCAGCTCTCGACGAAGCGGAGCGCCGCGCGGCCGGCCAGCGCCTGCTCGAGCTGCTCGCGGTACCCCGCGATCGAGAGTGCCGAATAGTGCGGCGCCAGCACGAGCCCGGCAATCTGCTCGGCTCCCGAGGAGACCGCGCGATCGGCCGCGTCCGCGATGCGGGGTGTCCAGTGCTTCATCCCAGTGAAGACGGGGAGGCCGAGCTCTTCCTCGAGCGCCGCCCGCGTCTCTTCCGTGATCGCGTTCAGCGGCGACGAGCCCTCGACGCCCAGCCGCCGGTAGCGCTCGACGAGGTCGGCGAGGTGCTCGGGCGCGATCGGGCGGCCGCCGCGAATGTCGGCGTAATAGGCGGGGACGTCGGCGAGCCGCTCGGGCGAGCCGTATGCCATGAGAACGACCGCCTGCTTCATGCCGCGTGACCGTAGCCGCCGACGAGCTCCGTGAGCCGCGTGAGCGCGTCCGGATCGGTCTGGGGAAGCACGCCGTGCCCGAGGTTGAACACGTGGCCCGGCCGGCCCCCGGCGCGGCCGAGGACGTCGAGCGCCGCGGCCTCCACCCGCTCCCACGGGCCGAGGAGCACCGCCGGGTCGAGGTTTCCTTGGATCGCGCGGTCGGCGCCGACGACCGCCCATCCGTCGTCGAGCGGAATGCGCCAGTCGACGCCGACGGCGCTGCCGCCCGCGCGTGCCATCGCGGCCAGCAGCTGCGCTGACGCGCCGGTGCCGAAGTGGATCGTAGGGACGCCGGCCGCTTCGAGAACGCGGGTGGAGTACGGAG
>DASQCM010000110.1:0-4094 GCA_035634675.1 Gaiellaceae bacterium | reverse complement strand
GACGGCGCGAGCTTCGCGGGCGAGTTCTACTCCACGCAGGGAATCGTTCTCGAGCCGCGGCCCGCACAGCGGCCGCGGCCTCCCTTGTGGGTCGCCAGCTGGGGCGCTCCCTCGGGGATGCGATTGGTCGCCCATCACGGCGACGGCTGGATCGCCTCGGCCTACAACACGACGCCCGAGCTGTTCGGCGCCGGCCTCGGCCGCATCTCCGACGAGCTTCGGCTGGCAGGACGGGCTCCGGAGTCGTTCCCGAACGCGATCTCAACGGCCTGGCTGTACATCACGGAGGACACGAAGCGAGCCGAGAGCATCCTGACCGACGTCCTCGCCCCGATGCTGAAACGTCCGGTCGAAGCGCTGCGCGCCCTCTCGCTGCCGATCGGTCCCGCCGAGCTCTGCGCCGAGCGGCTCAGCCGCTTTGCCGATGCAGGAGCGCAGCGCATCTTCCTCTGGCCGCTCGGCGACGAGCGGCAGCAACTCGAGCTGTTTCGCGAGCATGTCGCCCCCCGCGTCTCGGGTGACGACGCGTGAGCTCGCCGGGCGCGGCGGAATATTCCCGGTCCATGCGCGTTGGCGAGCGGCGCGCACCGGCGCCGCTCGCCAACCCGTGGCCGCTGGAGCTGGTGACCGCCAGGGTCAGGCTGCAGCGGTGTCCTTCTGCTCCTGGGCGAGCCACTGGCCCACCCAGTCGCCGCCGACCTGCCTCGTCGCGACGTTGAGGCGATTCCAGGTGTTGATCGAGGCGATCGCCAGCACGAGCGCGGCGAGCTGCGCGCCGTCGTAGTGCCGCGCAGCCTCGTCCCACACGTCGTCCGAGACCGCGTCCGCGCGGTCGGCGATGCGCGTGACCGCCTCCGTGAGCGCCAGAGCGGCCCGCTCGGCGTCCGTGAAGTACGAGACATCGCGCCACGCGGCGACCGTGTTGATGCGCGCATCGGGCTCGCCCGCGAGCTTGAGCTGGCGCGAGTGGATGTCGACGCAGACGCCGCAGCCGTTGATCTGGCTCGCCCGCAACTCGACGAGATACAGCGTCGTCTCGGGGATGTCGGTCTGCTTGGCGGCCTTGGCCATCCCCTGGAGAGCCTGCAACGCGCCGGGAACGGTGAGTGCGGGGCTGTCGATTCGTGCTTGCATGATTGTCCTCCACTGATTGGTGGTTGCGTCCTACGAGTGCCTGCCCGGGTCGTCGGTCCCGAGCTCGAAGCTCGCGTGGACCTCATCGCCTGAACGACGAACGGGCACGGCGGGAGGGGACAACGTCATGGCCGCGATCACGCGGCCTTTCCGAGCGCGACCTCGGACTCGACCTGCTGTGCAGGCGAGGCGACCCTCTCCTCGGACTCGACGAAGGCGGCGACGATCGCCGCTCCCACGAGCGCCACCCCGGCCAGCCCGTAGAAGGCGACCTGGAACCCGTGCGTGAGCGCCGGGCCGCTGCTGGCGAGCACGCCGTGGCTGTCGGCGAAGCCGCTCGTCGCCGTGGCCGCGATCGTGGTCACCGCGGCCAGCCCGACCGAGCCGCCGATCTGCCGGCTCGTGTTGATCAGCCCGGAGGCGGCACCGGCATCGGCCGGCTGCACGCCGGTCAGGCCGGCGATCGTCACGGGCACGAACGAGAGTGCGAGCCCGATCCCGCTGACGATCAGTCCCGGGAACACGTCCCAGAAGTAGTGCCCGTCAGCGGGCATCTGGGCGTACAGGACCCCGCCGGCCGCGGTGATCAGCAAGCCGGCGCTCAGCACGGGCCGGGCTCCCAGACGGGTGGTCATCGCCTGGCCGAGGTTCGAGACGACGACGATCGTGACGGTGATCGCGATGAAGGCGACACCCGTCTCGATCGCCGAGTACTGCAGGACCTCCTGCAGGTAGAGCGTCAGCAGGAAGAACTGTGCGAACGCGGTCGCCCCGACCGTCAGCATCGCCGCATTGGCCGCCGAGAGCGTCCGCAGCCGGAAGATCCGCAGCGGCAGCAGCGGTGCGGGGGAGCGTGCCTCGATTGCGACGAACGTCGCGATCAACGCGGCCGCGGCCGCCAGCAGCCCGACGGTCAGGCCGTCGCTCCAGCCATGCTCACTCGTGCGCGTGATCGCGTAGACCAGCACCATCAGGCCGGCGGTGATCGAGGTGGCTCCGGCGACGTCGAAGTGCCGCCGCGCGAGCGCGGCCCGGCTCTCGCCCACCAGCCACGGGGTGACGGCGAGGATGGCCACGCCGACGGGCAGGTTGACGAAGAAGATCCAGGACCAGCTCAGGTACGAGGTGAGGACGCCCCCGAGCAGGACGCCCACGGCGCCGCCGCTGCCGGACGCGGCGCCCCACACGCCGAGCGCGATGTTCCGCTCACGCCCCTCGGCGAAGGTCGTGACGACGATGGAGAGCGCCGCCGGTACCAGCAGCGCGCCGCCGAGGCCCTGCACTCCCCGGGTGACGATCAGCGCCGTTTCCGACCAGGCGAGCCCGGAGAGCAACGAGCCGACCGTGAACACGGCGACTCCCGCCATGAAGAGCCGCCTGCGCCCGAGTACGTCGGCCAGCCGGCCGCCCAGCAGCAGCGTCCCGCCGAACAGGATCGAGTAGGCCGTGATCACCCACTGCAGGCTCTCCGCGGAGAAGTGGAGGTCGTGCTTGATCGCCGGCAGTGCGACGTTGACGACCGCGATGTCGACGATGACCATGAACTGCGCGGCGACGGTCACCGCGAGCACCAGCCACCGTCTCCGATCCGAGTTGGTAGTGATGTGTCTCATCTGTTCCTCCTGAACGTGGTTGTTCGTCAAGTCGACGAACGAGCCGCGTCCGAGGGGACAGCGAGTCTCAGAGCTCTTCGATCCGCCGTTCGATGAAGCGCCGCTCGGGCCCGCTGCGCGTCAGCTCGAGCGCGCGCTGGTAGGCGGCGCGAGCCTCTGCCGTGCGTCCGAGGCGCCGCAAAAGGTCGGCGCGGGTCGAGTGGAGGTACTGGTAGTCGTCCAGCGCGAGCGCGTCGACGATCTCGAGCGCCGCCTCCGGCCCTTCGACCTCGGCCACGGCGACGGCCCGGTTCAGCTCCACGACCGACGAGCGGGTCATGCGGGCGAGCTCGGCGTAGAGGGCGGCGATCTCGGCCCAGTCGATCGGATCGCCGGCCTGCAGCGAGGCGATCGCGGCCTGCAGGACGTACGGCCCGCGCCCCTGCAGGGCGATCGCCTGGTCGAGCTGGGCTCGGCCGTCGGCAAGCTCTCCGTGGTTCCAGAGCGAGCGGTCCTGATCCTGCAGCAACACGAGCTCGCCGCCCGCGAACCTGGTCTGGCGGCGCGAATCGTGCAGCAGCATCAAGGCGAGCAGGCCGCGCACTTCCGGCTCGTCCGGCATCAGCGAGACCAGCATCCGCCCGAGACGGATCGCCTCCGCTGCCAGATCGACCCGCCCGCCGTAGCCCTCGTTGAAGATCAGGTAGACGACGGCCAGCACCGCCGCCAGCCGATCCGGGAGCAGATGGTCGGCAGGCACGCTGAACGGGATCCCGGCCGTCTTGATCTTGCCCTTCGCTCGCGTCAACCGCCGCTTCATCGTCTCCGGAGGGACGAGGAAGGCGCGCGCGATGTCGTCGGTCGTCAGCCCGCCCAGCGTGCGCAGCGTCAGCCCCACCTGCGACTCCAGCGCCAGCGCCGGATGACAGCACGTGAAGATCAGCTCAAGCCGTTCATCGGGGAACGTCTGCTCGTCCATTTCGTCTTGCGCGACCTCGGGCACCTCGAGCAGGCGCGTCTTCGCGGCGAGCGTCCGGTCGCGCCTGATCCGGTCGATCGCCCGGTTGCGAGCCGTCATCGTCAGCCACGCGCCCGGGTTGGCAGGCTCGCCGGTACGCGGCCAGCGCTCGACGGCGATCGCGAACGCCTCCTGCGTGGCCTCCTCGGCGAGGTCGAAGTCGCCGAGGAAGCCGATCAGGTTGGCGAGGACGCGTCCCCACTCCTCGCGGAAGACGTTCTCGAGCAGCGCTACCGCTCCACCAGCGGCCGCACCTCGACCGCGCCGCCCATCCGCCCCGCGGGAATCCGCGCCGCCAGCTCGAGCGCCCGATCGAGGTTGTCCGCCTCGAGCAGGTAGAGGCCGCCGAG
>DASQCM010000109.1:0-7954 GCA_035634675.1 Gaiellaceae bacterium | reverse complement strand
GAGAGCGAACCCGTCTCGCCGTAGAGTCGCATCTGCTTCCGCTTCAGGTCGTTCGTGTAATCGGTGGGTGGGCGGATCGTCGCCGTCCAGCCGTGGCGGCAGATCGTCGAGCGGATGTTCGCCTGCGTCACGTCCGGGTTGAGGACGCCGGGCGTACGCGCCGGGTCGGCGAGGATCGAGGTGGTGGCGTGGTGAGAGCCCAGCGACGAGAAGGCCACGACTGCGACCACGACGAAGGCCACGGCGAGCAGCAGGTCGCGCTGGGTCAGGCTCCTCGACACGTCCGGCGACGGTAGGCCCGGTCCGAGGCGTCCGCAAGACGCTCTTTCCGGCGCGTCCACGCGGGCCAGTAGGCTCGGGACATGGTCGAGCTGGACGTCCGCCCGCGCGGTCCGTACTCGCTCGCGCTCTCCGGACGGTTCGCCGGAGACGCGACGCGGCGGATGCGCGAAGGCGTCGTCACGGCCCGCTGTGGCGGCGGCGTCGCGCGGGCCTGGCAGTCGCCGGACGGGACGGTGCGGATCCGCTCGGAGTCCGAGGAGGCGGCGGAGAAGCTCCGCTGGGTGCTCGCGCTCGACGACGACCACTCGGAGTTCCTGCGCCGGATCGCGGACGACCCGCTGCTCGGACGCACCGCGAAACACCTCCGCGGCCTGCGGCCGGTGCGAACGGCGACGGTCGCACAGGCCCTCCTCCGAGCCGTCTGCGGTCAGCTCGTGGACTGGAAAACGGGCCGAAACCTGGAGCGGCGCGTCATCCGCGCGTTCCAAAGCCGCGCGCGTTTAGACGCGGTACCTGGTACCGGTCTGATGGAGCCTCCTACGAGCACCGACCTCGCTGCCTTCGCTCCGTTCGAGTTGCGGCGGCTCGGGCTGCACGAGCGGCGCGGCGCGGCGGTCGTGCGGCTTTGCCGGAGCCTGGACTTGGAACGCCTCCATGGGGTGCCGACGGACGCGGTCGTCCGCCGGCTCGAACGCGAGCGCGGGCTCGGTCCCTGGTCGGCCGGCGTCGTCTGCCTCGAAGGGCTCGGCCGCCACGAGCACGGGCTCGTCGGCGACCTCGGGCTCGTCAAGCTGCTGCGCGAGCTCCGCGGGCGCCCGGTCGAAGCCTGGGAGACGGCGGAGCTGCTCGAGCCATACGACGAGTGGGCCGGCCTCGCGAGCATCTACCTCCTCGCCGGCTTTGGCCGCGGCCTGATCCCGCTGCGGGCCGCTCGGGCCGCCTAGGCTTCTGGTATGAGCAGAAAGGTCGCGATCCTCGGCGGAGGGCGGATCGGTGAGGCCCTTCTCTCCGGCCTGCTCAGCTCCGGGTGGCGCGACCCGTCTGAGGTGACGATCACCGACCGGAGCGAGGAGCGCATCGCCGAGCTGCACGAGCGCTACGGCGCCGAGGCGACAGCCGACAACGTCGCCGCGGTCACCGGCGCCGGCATCGTCGTCGTTGCAGTCAAGCCGCAGGACATCGACGCGCTCCTGTCCCAGATCGGCCAACACGTTACGCCCGAGCAGACCCTCGTCTCGGTCGCGGCCGCCATCCCCACCGCGCACATCGAGGAGCGGATCGCGGAAGGCGTCCCGGTCGTCCGCGCGATGCCGAACGCGCCCGCAACGGTGCACGAAGGCATGGCCGGGATCTCCGCCGGCGCCCACGCCGGAGACGAGCAGCTCGCGCTCGCCGAAGAACTATTGACGCACCTAGGCCGCGTCGTCCGCGTGCCCGAACGGTCGATGGATGCGATTACCGCAGTCTCGGGCTCCGGCCCGGCGTACTTCGCCCTCCTCGCCGAGGCGATGATCGAGGCGGGAATCCTGCTCGGCCTCTCGCGCGAGATCTCGACGACGCTCGTCGTCCAGACGATGTTCGGGACGGCCAAACAACTCCGAGACCAGGGCATGCACCCGGTGGAGCTGCGAGAGTCCGTCACCTCGCCCGGCGGCACGACAATCGCCGCCATCCGGGAGCTCGAGCAGGCCGGAGTGCGCGCTGCCTTCCTCAACGCGATCCAGGCCGCGATGGACCGCGCGCGCGAGCTCGCCGAAGGCGGATGAAGCAGGTCGACATCACGGTCGTCGAGGACGCGACGAAAGCGGCGCGGATCGCCGCAGAGCGGCTCGTGGAGCAGGCACGCGCCGGCGGCCACGTCGTCCTGACCGGCGGCTCGACGCCACGTCTCGCCTACGAGCTCGCTGCCGATCTCGAGCCTGATTGGAGCAGGGTCGAAGTCTGGTGGGGAGACGAGCGCTGCGTGTCCCCCGAGGACGAGCGGTCGAACTACCGCCTGACGAAGGAGGCGCTGCTCAACCGGCTCGAGCAGCAGCCGCTCCAAACCCATCGGATGCGCGGCGAGCTCGGCCCCGAGGCCGGTGCGAAAGAGTACGAGGACGAGCTCGACGGCGTCGGCGTATTCGACGTCGTCCTGGTCGGGCTCGGCCCCGACGGCCACGTCGCCTCGCTCTTCCCGAACCTCCCTGCGCTCGAGATCGCCGACCGCGACGCGGTCGGCTCCGCAGCGGGATACGAGCCATTCGTCGACCGGATCACGCTGACGTTTCCGCGCCTGTGCTCGACGAGCGAGCTCGTTTTCCTCGTCACGGGAGAGGACAAGGCGGACGCGGTCGCCCGCGCACTCGTCGGGGAGCCGTCGCCGGAGACCCCGGGCAGCCTCGCGCGCGCGACCGAGGGTACGACGCGTGCCGTACTCGACCGGGCGGCCGCCGCGAAGCTCTAGACGAGTCCGCGTCGGGCCGCGAGCGCGTCGAGCGCGAGCGCCGTGTCCGCGACGGGAACGTCTTCGAGGAAGTCCTCTCGCTCATCGAACGAGCGGCGCACTCGCGCCAGCGCCTCTGCATATGCGTCGGCGTCGCGGCTCGCGATCGCCGCGAGCGAATCCGCGACATCTCGCGGGAAGCTCGCCTCACGCTGGAGGTCGGCGGCGTGCCGGGCGGCCATCTCGTCGTTGTCGAGAATGAGCAGAGCGAGTGCAGCCGCATAGCGGCCGATCGGGGACTCGGCGTTTGCCGCCTCTGCGTAGATCGCCCACCGAGCCGGCTCTCGCGCGTCGTCGCCCGCGATGAGCAGCGCCTTCATCGCGCCGATCGGCCGCCCCCACGCGTCCGCCGCCGCGCCAGCGTCCCAGCTCTCGCGGTAGCGAGCCGCCGCGAGTCGCAGCCACTTCGTCGCGCCCTCGCGGTCGCCGTCCATCAACAAGGAGAGCCCGGCCGCCCAGGCCGCATTGGCGAGCTGCACGAGCTGCCGCTCGTCGAGCTCCCGCGTCTCTCCTCCCTTGTAGCGCGCCGCCGCCCGCTCGTACCGCTCGCGCCACTCCACGCGCCGCAGGTTACGCTCGAACCGACATGGCGAACGACGATTGGAGGATCCGGATCGACGTCGAGGAGGAGGAGCACGCGAGAGGCCTCCTCGATCGGCTCACCGGCGACCTCGGCTCAGAGGCCCGCGAGCTCGCGCGCGACCTCGAGTCCCACCGTCTCGCGGTCTCGCGCGACGACGAGACGATCTTCGTCTACGCCTCGACACGAGCCGCAGCCGAGAGCGCCCACGCGGTCGTCGAGGCGGAGCTGCGCGAGCACGGCATCGAGGCGAAGACGAGCCGGGTCGAGCACTGGATCGACGAAGAGGATCGGTGGGACGACGAGCCGCCGGGCGAGACCTGGGAAGAGGAAGAGCTCGACCGCGGCTTTGCACCGTGGGAGGTGCGGGTCGAGTGCCCGTCCCGCGAGGAGGCTCGCAAGCTCGCGGAGCAGCTCGAAGCCGAGGGCTACAAGCCGCAGCGCAGCTTCAACTACCTCGTCGTCGGCACCGCTACGAGAGAAGATGCCGACGCCCTCGCAGAGCGCCTCCACGGCGAGGTCGAGGCGGGCGGCGAGGTCGTCTGGGAAACGACTCCGCAAAGCCCGTTCGCGATTTTCGGCGGTCTAGCCCAGTAATCGGGTATTCTTCCTGGGCGCCGCTCGCACAGGGGAATCAGCAGAGCGCCGCGCATCTTCTCGTTGAACGAGCAGCACTCCAACGTGCTGCGCATATGCAAGAAGCCATTCAGCAGCCGACCAGCTCACTGGAGGCGTCAGACCCGAGAGTCGCCTCAGCCCTCCGCGCGGAAGCGTGGGCGGGCGAGCCGTTCCTTCGCGAGGGCGAGAACTTGAACGAGGTGCTCGCCGAGGGGACAGCCCGCCGACGCGCGCTCGACGAGGCGATCTCGGAGATCGACTCCGGCCGGAAGACTCCGTCGCCGCAGTGGAAGGTCCGCTTCGGCCTCCTGCTGGGCCTTGAACGCGTGCTCGCCGAGCCCGAGCCGCGCACCGCGTCCGGCACGCTCCTCCGCCGCCACCAGGTCGACGCGCTCGCCGGGATGCTCACGGAGCTCATCGCCGCGAGCCAGCGCTACGACGAAGCAGCCGCCAACGGAAACGGAAACGGCCACACGGCGACGGCGGACGAGCTCGAGCAGCTGCAGGTCGAGGACGAGGACGAGGACTCGACGCTCGTCGTTGAGATCGAGGACGCAGAGCTTCCCGAAGAGCCCGAGCCAGACGATCCCGGCGCCGTCCGCCGCTACCGCTTCCGCCATCCCACCGCCTCGGGCAAGACCATCGCCGCGGCCGGGTTCGTCGAGGCGGCGCGCACGCTCGGCGTCCTGATCCTCACCCACCGCCGACTGCTCGTCTCCCAGTTCACGCGCGACCTCACGACGGAGGGATACGGCGGCCGGCTCACGGACGTGATCCTGCGCGACAGCCGCAGCGCGAAGCAGTCCCCACTCACGATCCAGACGTACGCCTGGTTCGCGCGGCACGTCGACTCGATCGACCGCGACGCGTACCAGCTCGTAATCTGCGACGAGGCGCACACGGCGCTCGGGGAGAAGACCTCGGCTGCGATCCGCTCGTTCCCGGAGCCCATCTACATCGGCATGACCGCGACCGAGCAGCTGATCGCGAAGCAGGTCTCCGACGTCTTCCCCGCCTCGGTCGACGACCTGCCGCTGCAGGACGCCGCCCGCCGCGGGCTCATCGCGCCGCTGCGCGACCTGCGCGTGCCGCCGGTCGCCGCGATCAACGCGGTTCCGATCGTCGGCGGCGACTTCGATCAGGAGATCCTCGCCAAGACCCTCGACCACCAGGCGCTGAACCAGGCGGCCGCTGGCATGTACCGCGACCGGTTCGACAACACGCCCGGGATCGTCTACGCCGCCGGAGTCGACCACGCCTACAACCTCGCCAAGGAGTTCCGCGCGGCGGGGCTGAAGGCGGAGGCTGTCTCCGGCCGCACGCCCCCTGTGCGCCTCGCCGAGACGCTCGCCGCGTACGAGCGCGGCGAGATCAACGTGCTCATCAACGCGCAGCTGCTCGCCGAGGGCTGGAACTCGCCGCGCGCGACGGTCTGCATGCACCTCGCGCCGACGGCCTCGCGCCGCGTCTACCAGCAGCGAATCGGCCGCATCATGCGACTTCACCCGCGCAAGGAGGCCGGCATCGTCGTCGACTTCGTCCCGAAGGGAGCGACGCACAACGAGCGAGTCGTCTCCCTCCACTCGCTGCTCGACGCGGACTTCTATCGCGAGGGCGCGCGCGTCACTCCTGCGCCGCGCCGTCGCTCGCAGCGCCGCGCCCGCCGCCGCCTCACGCCGGCGCCGTGGCTCGTGCCGGTCACGCCGGACGTCCGCCGCCGCATCGGCGTCATCCAGCGGGAGTGGCAGCGGATCGACCCGAAGTACCTCGACGAGGACGAGCAGCGCTACTGGGCGACCATCGCCGGCCGCCAGATCCGTTTCGACGAGCGCGCCTCCTTCGTCCAGAAGCTGACCGACCGGAGCGCGAGCAAGGCGGCGCTCGAGCAGTTCCTCACCACCGCCGCGGCCGAGAACCCGAACCGGCGGTTGCGGATGATGGCGCTGCAAGACCGTGTCTCGATGCGCGTCGAGCGCGCCGACTTCGACGATCTCGTCACGCTCGTGACGCAGGCACCGACGTGGGAGAAGGAGCGGCTACCGGGGATCCGCACGCTTCTGCGCGCGATCGGCGAGGAGAAACCGGACGCGCCGGAACAGATCCTCGCGCGCTGGACGTGGCGGCTCGCGCGCGCGACGCGGAAGGTTCAGGACCGGCGCGCGTCGGCGGAGTATCCCGAGGCGAAACGGCTGCTCGGAGCGCTCGCGAACTCGCGCGGCCACCGGCACGAGGAGAACGCGGCGAAGCTCGTCAAGGCCGCGCTCGAGCTCCCGCTGCCGGTCGGCGCCGCGCTCCTCGCCTCGGCCGAGGGCTACACGCCGCGATCGACGAAGCTGATCGACGACGCGCGCGACCGGCTCGGCGCGATCCAGGAAGTCGCGCTGGCGCTGGCGGAGAACCTCCCCGCGCCGAAGCAGGGCGGCGGCCGCAGCAGGCGGCGCCGGCGGCGGAGACGCAAGGGCGGCGGCCAGGCGAACGCCGCGAAGAACGCGCAGCAGAAGCAAACGGGCGAGGCAAAGCCGGAGCAGCCGGCGACAGCCGAAGCGAAGCCGGCCGCCGACAGCGGCTGACGCAAGCTCGCTAACCGCATAGGTCCGTGGTACGTCTCAGCGGATGTGAACGGCCATCGGGTGCGGCGAGCGCTCGTAGCCGCGGCGGCAGCCACGGCAATCGCGGGCGGAGCGTCCGCGAGCCAGGCTGCAGGCCCTGCGCTCATCGTCTTCTCGGCCGACCGCGCGCCGCAACTCTCCGGGGAGATCTACCGCATCGACTCGACCGGCCGCAGCGTCGACCTCAGTAACGACACGGCGGCCGTGGACACGGATCCGGTCGTTTCGCCGGACGGGAAGCAGGTCGCGTTCATCAGTAACCGGAGCGGCCAATGGGGCGTCTACGAGGTCAGGATCGACGGATCCGGGGTCAAGCGGGTCGCAACGCTGCCCATAAGCGAGGGCGCACAGCTCGCATGGCAGCCACACGGAGGCCTGCTCGCTGTCGGCACGGGCGGCGTGGTCTTGATCGTGGGGCGCGGCGGCACGGTGGTACACGTGCCCAACGCGAGCCGCGTCTACGGCTGGTCACCCGACGGGCGCGTGCTCGTGACAGAGTCGGTCAGCGGCACCGACTCCTATCACGCTCTCGCAGTCTCGCCTCGCGGGCGCAAGTTGTGGAGAATCAAGATCGGCGGCCGCGGTTCCGGAGTGTGGTCGGCGCGCGGGCTCCTCGCGCTCAACACCGGAGGCACCGCAGTCGGATCCCGCCAGACGATCGCTGTCTACAACGAGGGCGGGCATCTTCGGTTCAAGGTCTGGTTCAGCCGCATAGCCCGCATACAGACGTCGTGGCCGTGGTCAGCCTGGTCTCCGAACGGGAGCCGGCTCGCGCTCGCCTACAAGCGCGCCTTGCAGGTAGACACAGCGACCGGCCGCGTGCTCCTCCGAAAGCGGTTGAACAAGAGCGACCTTCAGATCCTGTGGGACGGCAACAGCCACATCGTCCTCGCCGGCTACGGCTCCTGCAACTGCCATGCGAGGAGCGTCGACGTCCCAACCGGGAAGACGTCCGCGGCGTCCGACCGCTTCGCTCTCAATCAAACGTCGGCCGACGGCAAGCTCGCCATTCTCAAGGTTCCGGCCGGGGACGAGTTCCAGATCCAGGTCGCGCCGACTGCGGGTGGGTCTCCGCAGACGTACACCCAGGTGCCGGCGTGCGACACCGTAACCGGACAGAGATATGCCGACTTCGGCGCGGCCCAGTTCGTGCGCGGCAACCGTTCGATCGTCTATGCCAGCACCTGCCGGTCACCGGCGCTCAGCCTCTACTCGGTTTCCGCCGGCGGAGGCGCCGTCCACCGCATCACGACGTCACACTCGATGTACTGGTCTCCTGCGCTCTCGCCGGACGGAAGCAAGATCGCATTCGTGGGGAACCCGTGCGCCGGACTTGGCTGCGGCGAACCATCGTCCAGGATCGGCGTTCTCAACGCCGAC
>DASQCM010000108.1:0-6094 GCA_035634675.1 Gaiellaceae bacterium | reverse complement strand
CGTCAGCATCTTCCGCGGCAGCTTCCGCGACTTCGACGCCACCCTCGAGGGCTCGACCCTCGCCGGCTCGGCTCGCGTCGCGAGCGTCGACGTGAAGGACGAGCAGCTCGCCGGCCACCTCCAGTCGCCGGACTTCTTCGACGCCGAGCGGTATCCCGAGATCTCGTTCCGCGCCGACCAGCTGACGGTGGCCGAGGACGGCACCGTCACCGGCACCGCGCAGCTGACCATCAAGGGCGTCACGAAGCCGGTCGAGCTGAAGGGCCGACTCGCCTCCGCGCCCAGCGTCGACCCGTTCGGCCGCGAGCGGCTCGGGCTCACCCTCGAGACCGCGATCGACCGCACCGAGTTCGGCGTCGCCTGGAACGCACCGAACCAGAGCGGCGGCAACTACCTCGGCGACGACGTCACCCTGACGGCCGACCTGACCTTCGGGAAGCAGGACAGCTGATCATGAGGATCCTCGCCGTATCCGGCAGCTTGCGGGAGAGCTCGTTCAACACGAGCCTCCTGCGGGCTGCGATCGAGGCCGCGCCGGAAGGCGTCGAGCTCGAGCTGTGGGAGGGCCTCGCCGACCTGCCCCTATACGACGAGGACCTCGACACGGAGGACGCCCCCGAGTCGGTGCGCCGGCTTCGGGCGGACTGGGACGCGGCGGACGCGATCCTCTTCTCGACGCCCGAGTACAACGGCTCGGTCCCCGGCGGGCTGAAGAACGCGATCGACTGGGCCTCGCGGCCGCGGCTCGAGACCGTGCTGCGGAACAAGCCGGTCGCCGTCGTCGGCGCGAGCACGGGACAGTTCGGCGCCCTCTGGGCGCAGCAAGATCTGAAGCGGATCCTCGGCATGACCGGCGCCCGTGTCGTCGGCACCGAGATCCCGGTCTCCCGCGCACACGAGCGCGTCGACTCCTCCGGCCGTCTCCTCGACGGCGAGGTCTTCGAGCAGCTCCGGCTGCACCTGACGACGCTCGCCTCGGAAGCCGTCGCGGCGCCCGACCGAATAGCCGTCTGACCCAGAGAAACGCGAGGGGCCGCTTTCGGCGGCCCCTCGAGACGGTTACCAGCGCGTAGTGGCAGAGGCGCCTTCCGGCCCGGTCTCGGTAGTCAGACCGGGCGGCGCGGCGTCGCGGTGTCCCCCACGCTGGCTAGGCGGTTCCCCGTAGGTCCGGGGACGGCACCCCTACCCGCTGGTACCTCCACTGCCCGTACTGTCTGAAATCACTGCCGGACCACCTCCTTTCCGCGGTACCCGCACGATAGCGGAGCGGGCTGACAGGAGGGCTTGGCAAAACAGTGGCTGTGCCGCAGGGGCCGCGCTGAACGCCGCGACTCCTCGCTTCGCTCGTCGGCCGGCTACGCCGGCTGCTGCGTCCTCGGTCGCGCCCGTAGCCACCGGCTACGAACGCTCCCTGCGTCCTTGCCTCGCGACGCCCATCGCACCCCTGCGACGAGCACCGTTCTACCAAGCCCTCCTAGCGCAAGACGACACTGAGCTCGAGCCCGCGGTCGAGGGGGACGGTGACGCTCTCCAGCGTCGGGTCGGCCTGCCGGGCGGCCGAGTACTGCGCGAGCGGGTCGGCGTGGGAGAGGACGTTGTCGGCGACAAAGAGCGCGCCCGGCTCGACCTTGTCGCGCGCCAGCTCGAAGAGGCGCTCGTAATCCTCCTTCTCGGCGTCGACGAAGACGACATCGAACACGTCGTCGATCGCCGGCAGGAGCTCGAATGCGTCACCCTCGAGCAGCTCTGCCCATTCGTCCAGCCCCGCCTCTTCCACGTTCGCGCGCCACGCCTCCGCCTTGGCCGGATCGTGCTCGAGCGAGAGCACACGGCCGCCGAGGTAGCGGACTCCCGCGGCGAGCCAGATCGTGGAGTAGCCGCGGGAGCCGCCTAGCTCGAGCACCTCGCAGTCGGTCTGCGGCGCGACGAGCGAAAAGAGAAACCGGCCGGTCGTCGGCTCGACCTGCCGCGCCCGCTGCTCGCGCGGCACGTCTTGCGCGCGCTCGTCGGCGTCCTCGCGCTCGAGGCGCTCCAGTACGGCGCGTACGCGGTCGTCGAGCATGCCCTCGAGCCTATCCTGGGTTTCATGCGCGCCGAGCTGACCGTCGAGATCGCCCGCCCTCCGGAGGAGGTCTTCTCGTACCTCACCGACGTCTCGAACCTGCCGTCCTGGCAGTCCGGGGTGAAGAGCGCGACACGCCGGGACGGGCGGATCGAGGAGTCGCGTTCGCTCCTCGGGCGCGAGGTCCACACGACGCTCGAGATCGTCGACGAGGAGGATCCGCGGCTCTTCACGCTGCGCGCACTCGACAGCCCCGTGCCCTTCACCGTGCGCCACGAGCTCGAGCCGGCGGAGGGTGGCACACGACTCACCGTCACTGCCGAGGGCGACGTCCCGGGCTTTGCCGCGAAGCTCTTCGCGCGGCGAGCGGAGGGCCAGTTCCGCAAGGACTTCGCGCGGCTGAAGAAGAATCTCGAGAGCTAGCCGAGCGCCACGACCTCGTCGACCAGGTCGAGGCCCTCCCGCCGATGCGTGATCAGGAGCACGCTCCGCTCGCCGGCGGCGGCGAAGGCTTCGTCGACGACCGCCTGAGCCGTCTCCGGATCGAGGTGCGCGCTCGGCTCGTCGAGCACGAGCACCTCGGCGTCGGAGAGGAGAGCGCGGGCTAGCGTCAGACGCTGACGCTGGCCTCCGGAGAGCCGGTTTCCGTCCTCGCCGACGAGCGTGTCGAGCCCGTCAGGCAGCGAGTCGACCCACTCCTCCAGCTGCGCACGGCGCAGCGCGAGCCGAAGCTCCCGCTCGGTTGCGGCGGGCCGGGCCAGCAGCAGGTTGGCCCGGATGCTCGAGTCGAAGACGTGCGCCTCCTGCCCGGCGAGCGCGAACGTCCCGCGGACGTCGTGCTGCCGGTACTCGCGCAGGTCGCGACCGTCCAGTGACACCCGCCCATACGCGGGGTCGAGGAAGCGGAGCAGGAGGTTCGTCACCGTCGTCTTCCCGGCGCCGCTCGGCCCGACGAGGGCCACCCGCCGGCCCGGATCGAGCTGCAAGTCGAAGTCGGAGAGGACCGGCGGCGCTTCCGGTTCGTAGCGCGCAGTCACGCCGTCGAGCGCGACCGCCGCCCCGGCCGGAGGATCGAGCGGAGTCATGGGGTCATGAACCGGCGGCGTCCGGCCGACGAGCTCGAGCACCCGCCTGCCAGAGGCGAGCGTGCTCGACAGCTCGCGCGCCGCTCCTGGCAGAGCCGTCACCGCTTCGAACGACGCGACGGCGAGGAGCGCGAGCATCGCCACGAGCACGCGGTCGAGCGTGCCGGCGTGGTGCGCGTGCACGGAGACGGCAAGAACTCCGACCACGGTCAGCCCGGCGACGAGGATCGAGATGCTGTCCCCGAGCCCTCCCGCCACGGCGTCACGGCGCGCAAGCCGGTCCAGCTCGCGATCCGCCGACCGGACCCGCTCGAGCACGCGTTCCTCGGCGCCGTAGACGACCAGCTCTGGCGCCGCCCGCAGGAGATCGACGATCTCGGACGTCAGCTCGCCTCGCGCCGCGGCCCGACGCCTGCCGGCCGTCGCGTTGAGCCGGCCGGCCACGACGGGCGCAACCACTCCGCCGAGGACGAGCCCTGCCGCGAGCACCGCACCTGCGGCGGGCAGGAACGCCGCGGCCGTCCCCACGCAAGCCGCGCCTGCCGCGAGAGCGACGAGCGGCGGGCCGAGCCCGCGGAGGTAGAGGCCCTGCAACGCGTCCACGTCGCCGATCATCCGGGCCATGAGATCCCCGCGGCGAAACGCCTGCAGCCCGGCCGGCGCGAGCGGCTCGATGCCCTCGTAGAACCGGGCCCGTACGTGGCCCAGGGCGCGCAACGCAAGATCGTGCGACCAGAGCCGGTCTCCGTACCTGGCGAGAGGACGCGCGAGCCCGAAGAACCGCACCGCGACGATCACCGTGGTCAGCGAGAGAATGGCCGGACGTTCCGCGGCGCGGGAGATGAGGTACCCGGCTGTCGCCATCAGGCCTACGCCAAACAGGACGGTCAAGGCCCCAAGCACTACCGAGAGGACGACGCGGGATATACGGATCCCGGAGAGAGCAAGCAGACGGCGAAGGGTCGTCACGCAACAGCCTCCACAAGTGGACTCGCCGTCCGGCCGTCCTCGATCCGCACGATGCGGTCGCAGTGGGCGGCGAGCTCGGGCTGATGCGTGATCAGCAGCAGGGTGCAGCGACCCCGGTAGCCGTCGATCGCAGCCGCGACGCGCTCCGCGCTCTCCGGGTCGAGGTGCGCCGTCGGCTCGTCGAGGATCATGAGCGGGGCGTCGCGGAGGAACGCCCGGGCCAGTGCGAGCCTGCGCGCCTGCCCGGCCGAGAGCGGCCGGCCACCGTCCCCGACGAGGGTCTCGTATCCGTCCGGCAGAGCCTCGACGAAGCCGTCCGCGCCGGCGAGCGCGGCAGCCGCCTCAACTCGCTCGAGTCCGGCGGCCGGATCTGCGAGGCGGATGTTCTCGGTCACCGTCGCCCGCAGCAGCGACGGCTGCTGCGGCAGCCAGGCGAGCTGCCGCCTCCAGGCCTCCGGCTCGAAGTCCGCGACGTCGAGCCCGCCGCCGAGCACGCGGCCCGCCGTCGGCTCGGCGAGCCTGAGGAGAAGCGACGCGATCGTGCTCTTCCCGGCGCCGCTTGGCCCGACGAGGGCGAGCGAGGCGCCCGGCTCCAGATCGAGGTCGACCTCGTCGAGCGCCGGACGCCCACGGCCCCGATAGCTGAACGAGACCCGCTCCAGCCGGATCGACGCAGTCGCGAGGTCCGGGACCTCGCGGCGGCGCCGAGGGACCGCGACGGCCGGCGGAGCCTCGACGAGATCGAGCAGCCGACCCGCCACCGCGGCGCCGTCCGCGCTGGCATGGAACTGCGCGGCGACGTTGCGGATCGGAAGATAGAGCTCGGGCGCGAGGACGAGGACGATCAGGCCTGCGCGGAATCCAATCCCCCCCTCGACGAGCCGCACGCCCACCGTCACCGCGACGAGCGCCACGCCGATCGTCGCCGCCAGCTCGAGCACGGTGCCGGAGAGGAAAGCGACGCGCAGCGAGCCCATCGTTGCCTCCCGGTACCGGTCGCTCACGAGCTCGATCTGCTCCGCCTGCGCGTGTGAGCGGTTGAAGGCGCGGAGAGTCGGGAGGCCGCGGACGACGTCGGCGAAGTGGTGGGCGAGCTGGGCAAGGGCCTCCCACCGTTCGCGCGTGCGGTGCTCGGTGTACCGCCCGATGAGCCACATGAACACCGGCACCAGCGGCAGCGTGAGCAGCATGATCCCGGCCGACGTGAGATCGATCGAGGCGACGAGCGCGAGAACCGCGACCGGAACGACGATCGCCAGCACGACCTGCGGGAGGTAGCGGGCGAAGGTCGCCTCGAGCGCGTCGACCCCCGTCACAGCGAGGGTCGAGAGCTCGGAGCTCTCGGCGCCGTCGAGGGACGCGGGATGGCCGCGGAGCCTGCGCTCGACGAGGCTCAGCCGGAGCCTCGAAAGGATGCGACCGGCGGCGCGACGGCCGACCACCTCGAAGCCCCACGCGGCCGCTGCCCGGCCGCAGACGACCGCGCTCAGCAGCGCGAGCGGCAGCAGGACGTCGTGCAACGACGCGCCGTCGAACGATCGGGCAGCGACGTCGGCGAGGAGCACCGCCTGGGCGAGGACGAGGAGCGCCGCGACGAGTCCGAGCGCGGCGTCGGCGGCGAGCGCGATCCGCGCTTCCCGCGCGCGCTGCAGGAGCCGGCGGTCGAACGCGGCCATGTGCTCAGGCGGCGGGCGTCTCGGCCGCGCCCGTCAGCTCCTCCCCGCCGACCCGGGCCCGGAACACGTGGTACGTCCAGCCCTGGTAGAGCAGGACGAGCGGCACGCAGATGGCGGCGACGACGGACATGACCGCCAGTGTGTAGTGCGCCGAGGAGGCGTTCTGGATCGTGAGGCTGTTCGCGAAGTCGGGGCTCGAGACCATCACCCGCGGATACAGCGAGGTGAACAGCGTCGCGACAAGGCTCAGCGTCCCGACGGCGCTGAACGTGAAGGCGATCCGGCTCCGTCGGACGTAGACG
>DASQCM010000107.1:0-10141 GCA_035634675.1 Gaiellaceae bacterium | reverse complement strand
AACGGGACGACCGGGGCGATGCCGCCTGTCGGCAACACGTGGACGAACGGACAGATCCTGGCCCTCGTCCGGTACATGCAGAAAAACATCTACAAGCCTGCGCCCGTGGGAGCGACGAGTGGCGGTTAGGCAGGAAGCCGTCTACCCCGTCGGCTGGAGGGACGGCCGCGTCGCCCGGTGGCTCGTCACGGTCGACCACAAGCGGATCGGGATCCTCTACATCGCGACGTCACTCGTGTGGTTCGTCGCGGGAGGGATCCTGGCGCTCCTCATGCGCTCGCAGCTCGCGACCCCGAACGAGCATCTCCTGACGAAGAACTCGTACAACGAGGTCGTCACGATGCACGGCACGACGATGATCTTCCTCGTCGTCGTTCCGATCCTCGCCGGGTTCGCGAACTTCCTCGTACCGCTGATGATCGGGGCGAAGGACATGGCGTTCCCGCGCCTCAACGCGCTGTCGTACTGGCTCTTCCTCCTTGGCGGGATCGTCCTCTGGCTGAGCTTCTTCGCCAAGGGCGGCGCCGCGCACGCGGGCTGGTGGTCGTACCCGACGCTGTCCGAGAACCTCCCGTGGACGAGCCCCGGTCATGGCCAGGACTACTGGATCCTCAGCCTCCACATCCTCACGCTCTCGTCGCTCCTCGGGGCGATCAACTTCATCGTCACGATCCACCACATGCGGGCGCCGGGCATGACCTGGATGCGGATGCCGCTCTTCGTCTGGGCGATCGAGACGTACGCGATCCTCCTGCTCGTCGCGCTGCCCGCGATCTCGGCCGCCGTGACGCTCCTGCTCCTCGACCGGACCGTCGGGACGCACTTCTTCATCCCATCGGAGGGCGGGAACGTCGTGCTCTACCAGCACATGTTCTGGTTCTTCGGGCACCCCGAGGTCTACATCATGGTGCTGCCCGTGTTCGGGATGATCTCGGAGATCATCCCCGTCTTCTCGCGCAAGCCGATCTTCGGCTACAAGGCGGTCGCGTTCTCGACGCTCGCAATCGCTTTCCTGTCGCTGCTCGTCTGGGCGCACCACATGTTCACGACCGGGCTGGGAGACGGGCTCAACTCCTTCTTCATGATCTCGTCGATGGTGATCGCGATACCGACCGGGATCAAGATCTTCAACTGGCTCGCCACGACGTGGCGCGGCAACCTCATCTTCGACACGCCGATGCTCTTCGCGCTCGGCTTCATTGCGCTATTCACGCTGGGCGGCCTCTCGGGGATCTTCCTCGCGGCCTTCCCGGTCGACTGGCAGCTCAACGACTCGTACTACGTCGTTGCGCACTTCCACTACGTCCTGTTCGGCGGCTCGGTCTTCGGCTTTTTCGGCGGCCTCTACTACTGGTGGCCCAAGATGTTCGGGCGCCTGCTCGACGAACGGCTCGGCAAGTGGCACTTTTGGCTGATGTTCGTCGGCTTCAACCTCACGTTCCTGCCGCAGCACATGCTCGGGCTGCTCGGGATGGTGCGGCGGATCTACACGTACCACCACGGTGGGCTGTGGGAGGCCTACAACCTCATCTCCACGGTCGGCTCCGGAGTGATGGCACTCTCGATCGCGGTCTTCCTCGTCAATGTCTGGCGCACGCAGGTGGTGCGCAAGGGCGTCCGCGCCGGCAACGACCCGTGGCTCGCCGACACGCTCGAGTGGTACACGACCTCACCGCCTCCGCCGGAGAACTTCGACAGCGTTCCCTACGTGACGAGCGCGCGCCCGTTGCGTGACCTGCGGCGGCGGCTCGCGGAGGAGGCGACGTGAGGACCGAGCTCGCGCCTGGTCCGTGGCTGCGGTTGTCGGCCCTGGTCGCGGCGGGCGGGACGCTGCTCGCGGTCGTCTCCGGGGCCGAGGGCCTCGGCACCGCGCACAGGCTGCTCGCGGCGCTCGTGGCTCCGCCGCTTGCGGCGCTCATCGTGTCGGCCTGGTACGCGCATCGCCGGCTCGTGCCGGCGACGCTCCTGGCCGCGGCGCTCTTCGCCGGCGCAGCTGCGGTTCCCGGACCACACGCGCACGCGGGGCTCGCCGCGTTCGCCTTGGCCGCGCTCGTGGTCGTGGTCGCGGAGAGCTTCCGTGGCGAGCGTGTGCCGTGGGGGGCATGGCCCGACTACGTCGCGCTGACGAAGCCGCGGATCATGTCGCTCCTGCTCATCACTGGCTTCTGCGGGATGATCGCCGGGGCGCGCGGCTGGCCCGGGACGGGGCTCGCGGTCGCCGCGATGGGCGGACTGGCTCTCGCTTGCGGCGGCGCTTCGGCGCTCAATCACGTCCTCGACCGCGACATCGACCCGCTCATGGGCAAGCGCACGGCCTCCCGGCCGGTCGCGTCGGGGCGCGTCCCGCCGAGCCGCGCGCTCGAGTTCGGGCTCGCGCTGCTGGCACTCTCCTTCGTCCTGCTCGCGAGCGTGGTGAACGTGCTCACGGCCGTTCTTGCGCTCGTCGGAGGCCTCTTCTACGTCATCGTCTACACGCGCTGGCTGAAGCGCTCGACGCCGCAGAACATCGTGATCGGCGGCGCGGCCGGCGCTGTGCCGCCGCTGGTGGGCTGGGCCGCCGCGACCGGCCAGGTCGGCTGGGCTGCGCTGATCCTATTCGCGATCGTGTTCGTCTGGACACCGCCGCACTTCTGGGCCCTCGCGATCCTGATCAAGGAGAACTACGCGAACGCGCGCGTTCCGATGCTCCCGGTCGTGCGCGGCGAGCGCGCGACGGCTCGGCAGATCGTCGTCTACTCCTTCGCCCTCGTTGCCGTGACGCTGCTGCCTTGGGGCTGGGGCGGCGCCGGGCCGTTCTACGTCGTGTGTGCCCTGGCTCTGGGCGCCGTCTTCGTCTGGCTCGCCGAGCGCCTGCGGCGGGAGACCACGCCGCGGCGGGCGATGCTGCTCTTCCACTACTCGCTCCTGTACCTCGCGCTGCTCTTCGCGGCGCTTGCGCTGGATGCGGTGATCTGATGGATCCGGAGCTCGCGCGCAAGAACGTCCGCCTCGGCTGGCTGCTCTTCGGCATCTTTCTGCTCCTCTTCGCCGGCTCGATCGGCGTCGCGTTCCTCTACCTGCATTTCGACTAGCTGGTGGAGGGCATCTGGCTCGCACGCCCGGCCGCGCCGGGCGCAGGCATGCCGTTGGCCGTCAAGGACCTGCTCGACACAGCCGGTCTGACGACGACGTACGGCTCGGCGCTGTTCGCAGACCACGTGCCCGCGGCAAGCGCCGAGGCGGTGCAGCGGCTCGAGGCCGCGGGGTACGCCGTCGCCGGCAAGACGAACCTGCACGAGTTCGCCTACGGGATCTCGTCGCAGAACCCGCATTACGGGACGGTGCCGAACCCGGCTGCGCCGGGACGCCTCGCCGGCGGTTCCAGCGGAGGGTCGGCGGCGGCCATCGCGGCGGGAGGCGTCGAGCTGGCGCTCGGCACCGACTCTGCGGGATCGATCCGGATCCCGGCTGCATGGTGCGGCGTGGTCGGGTTCAAGCCCACGTACGCGCTCGTCTCCGCCGAAGGCTGCTTCCCGCTCGCTCCGAGCTACGACACCGTCGGGCCCATGGCGTCGTCGGTCGACGGGTGCGAGGAGCTGTTGGGTGCGCTCGTTCCCAGCTACGAGCCGGCGGGGTTGGAGTCGCTGGAAGAGCTCGAGGTCGGAGTTGCGTGGCTCGATCGCGCAGAGCCGCTCGTGCGGGAGCGGGTGATGGAAGCCGCGGCGTTGTTTCCGCGGCGGCGGGAGATCGAGCTGCCGCTCGCGCCGGAGAATCGCGCCGACTTCATGCTCGAGGTGGCCGACGTGCATCGCGCCCTGTTTCCCGGCAACGAGGATCTGTACGGCGACAACGTCCGCGGCAAGATCGAGCGCTGCCTGCGGGTGACCGATGGGGAGGCGGCCGCGGCGGAGCGCGATCGTGCCCAGTACCGCGAGCGTATGGCCGAGGCGATCGAGGGGCTCGACCTGGTCGTGACCCCGACGGTGCCGTTCGTTCCCCCGCCGGCGGACATCGACGAGCTCGAGCTCCGAGGCGCGGGAACCTCGCTCACGTATCCATTCAGCGCGTTGGGCTGGCCGGCACTCGCGCTCCCGTGCGGCGCCGCCGAGGAAGGCCTGCCCGCCTCGGTGCAGCTCGCCGCGCCGGCGAACGCCGACGCGATTGTCCTGGCCGGGGGCCGCCTCCTCGCCTCGCACGGGCTCGACACCACGCCTCTTTCCTTGTAACCGGCTGGCCTCGGTTGCCTAGCTGGTTGCCCCGCCGTCGGTGGCGAGGACTGCGGCCTCGTAGATCGGGTCCGGGGTGAAGCGCTCCAGCTCGTCGGAGAGGACGTCGCTAGGGGTCGGTGGCTCCCCCGCGGGGAGCGGTACGGGCTCTCCGTCGAGTGCCACGCCCTCGAGACGGTCCGCGTTCTCGTGCTCGAGCGCGATGTCGTCCCGCCCGAGCCGCGATCGCAGCCAGCCGCAGAGGAGCCACGCCTGTGCGGCCGTCCCGTGCACGCGCACCGTCCGGACGTCTGCGATCCCGGGCCAGAGTGTCGCGAGATGCTCCCGCCAGCGGGACGTCCGCGCCCACGCGATGTCCGAGGCGGCGCAGCGCGGGAAGAGCTCCGCGAGCCGCGCGTATGCCTGCGGCAGGCCGTCCCCGTCCCATTCGGTCGAGTCCACGATCAGCCGGTCCGTGACGTCGATGAGCTGGTCGAGCTCGGTCGTCCCCCACGGCGGCTCCCCGCGCCAGCGGACGAAGACGGGGAGATCGGAGATCAACAGCGGCTCGACGATGCTCGCCGGCGCCTCCGCCCGTGCGCCGCGCAGTGTCAGCTCCACCACCTCGGTCACGAGCCCGCGGTCGGTGTCCGGCACCTCCCAGCGCTCCACCTCGGCCCGGGCGTCGATGCGGTTGTCGTCAGCGTTGCGCTCCGGGAAGAGGACGATCGTCCGCGACGGATGCCGCTCGGCCATTCCTTCCAGCGCTGCCCGGGCGGGCTCCCTCCACCCGTATGGAACCCACGCGATGTGCGTCATGACCGAGGTGCGCATGCTCGGCCCCTCTTCGGCCGCCGCGGCGCGCAGCCGGGCGAGCGCGGTGTCGACGTCGGCGAGGCACACGTCCTCGCCGTACCAGGGGGCTAGGGCCGTCGCCATTCCCGTCCGTCTCGGTGCATGAGGTCCTCGGCGCTCGGCGGCCCCCACGTCCCCGAGGGATAGTTCGGGAACGCCGGGCGGTCGCGCTGCCATCCCGCGATGATCGCGTCGACCAGCTTCCACTGCTCCTCGACCTCGTCCGCGCGCGTGAATAGCGTCTGGTCGCCGAGCATCGTGTCGAGGATGAGGCGCTCGTACGCCTCCGGCATCCCGGTACGGAACGTCCCGCCGTAGAGAAAGTCCATGTGGACGGTGCGGATCGTCATGCCCTGTCCCGGCACCTTCGCGCCGATCGCCAGCGAGACGCCCTCGTCGGGCTGCACGTGGACGATGAGGACGTTCGGCCGCAACCCCTCCGCCGCGGTCTCTTCGAACGGCGGATGCGGGGCCTGCTTGAACTCGATCGCGATCGTCGTCTCGTGGCGTGCAAGCCGCTTGCCCATGCGCACGTAGAACGGCGTGTCGGCCCACCGCCAGTTGTCGACGTAGAGCTTGGCGGCGACGTACGTCTCCGTCATCGATTCCGGCGCGACGCCCGCCTCCTCCCGGTACGCGACGACCTCCTCGCCCTCCACGAAGCCCCGGCCGTACTGCCCACGCACGACCGACCTCGGGCCCGGCGTGTGCAGCGCACGCAGCACCTTGACCTTCTCGTTGTGCACCGAGTCGGACCTGAAGTCGATCGGCGGCTCCATCGCCGTGATCGCGAGCAGTTGCAGGAGGTGGTTCTGGAAGATGTCGCGGATCGCCCCCGCGTGCTCGTAATACCCCGCCCGGGACTCGATCCCGATCGACTCGGCGACCGTGATCTGGACGTGGTCGACGAACTGGCGATTCCAGATCGGCTCGAAGATCCCGTTCGCGAAGCGAAGGGCGAGCATGTTCTGGACCGTCTCCTTGCCCAGGTAGTGGTCGATCCGGAAGATCTCGTCCTCGGTGAAGTACTCCATCAGCGTCGCCGTCAGCTGCTTCGCCGACTCGAGGTCGTGGCCGAACGGCTTCTCCACGACGAGCCGCGTCCAGCCACGGTCGTCGCGCCGCTTGCCGAGCGCCTCGACGATGGTCGGGAAGGCGGGCGGCGGCACGGCGAGGTAGTAGACGCGGTTGCCGCCGAGCTGCTGCTCCTCGTCGAGCTGCTCGAGGACGTCGTGCACCGTGTCCTCCCCGCCGGGGTCCGCGAAGTCCATCGCGACGTAGCGCATCTGCGCCGCGAGCTCGTTCCAGACGTCCTCCTTGAACGGGTCGCGGGCGTGTTGCTTCACCGCGGTCTCCATGTCCCGCCGGAAACCCTCGTCGTCGCCGTCGGTGCGTGCGACCCCGACGATGGCGAAGCGCGGCGGCAGGAGGTGTCGGACGGCCAGCGCGTAGAGCGCCGGCATGAGCTTCTTGTGGGTCAGGTCTCCGGAGGCGCCGAAGATGACGAGGGCGCACGGGTCGGGAGTGCGCTTCAGGGCCAGCCCTTCGGCGAGCGGGTTCTCCTGCTGCTCCGCCTGCTGTTGGGGGTCGGCGGTCTGGGTCATTGCTCTGGGCTCTTCTCGAGGTGGCCGCCGAACCCCTTGCGCATTGCGGACAGGACACGGTTACCGAAGTCGGCCTCACCGCGCGACGCGAAGCGGTTGAACAGCGAGGCGGCGAGCACCGGCGCGGGCACGCCCTCCTCGACCGCCGCCTGCACGGTCCACCGTCCCTCGCCGGAGTCGCTCACGTGGCCGGCGTACTCTTCGAGCTGCGGCGACTCGTAGAGCGCCTGGGCCGTCAGGTCGAGCAGCCAGGAGGAGATCACGGAGCCGCGGCGCCAGACCTCACTGATCGCGGCCATGTCGAGCTCGTACTTGTAGTGGTCGGGATCGCGCAAAGGGGTCGTCTCGGCGTCCGTCTCCTGCTCGTGCAGCCCGATGTTCGCGTGCTCGAGGACGTTCAGGCCCTCGGCGTACGCCTGCATCAGGCCGTACTCGATGCCGTTGTGCACCATCTTCACGAAGTGGCCCGCGCCGCCCGGGCCGCAGTGGAGCCAGCCCTGCTCCTCCGGTGCCGGATCGCCTTCGCGGCCCGGGGTCCGGCCGGCCGCGTCGACGCCCGGTGCGAGCGTCTCGAGCACCGGCACCAGCCGGCCCACAGCCTCGTCGTCGCCGCCGACCATCAGGCAGTAGCCGCGCTTGCGGCCCCAGACGCCGCCGCTGACGCCGACGTCGACGTAGTGGATCCCGTTGTCGCGCAGCTCGCGGGCGCGGCGGAGATCGTCGACGTAGTACGAGTTCCCGCCGTCGACGATCGTGTCGCCCTGCTCGAGGTGCGGCGCGAGCTCGCCGACCACGGAGTCGACGATCCCCGCCGGGATCATCAGCCACACCGACCGCGGCGCGTCGAGCCGCTGCACGAGCTCTTCGAGCGACGACGCGGTCCCCTCGACGTTGGTGTCGAACGTCTTCATGTCGTGACCTGCCGCCTGCAGGCGCTCGGTCATGTTCGCGCCCATCCGGCCGAGGCCTACCATCCCGAGCTGCATTACGGGTCCTCCAGTCTGATTCTCGCGACCCGCCGGCCGCGCTCCTTGAGCGTCTCCAGGTCACCCGCCGCCTGCGCGCGGATCAGCCGCCGGAAGCCGAACGGCTTGCCCGGGATCGGGAGCTCGTCGCCCTCGTCGTCGACGAGTTGGAGGAAGAGGCCCGTGTTGGGGCCGCCCTTGTGCAGCTGCCCGGTCGAGTGCTGGTACCGCGGTCCGTAGCCGTGTGTGACGACCAGCCCGCTCTCCGAACGCAGCCGGTCCGCAAGCTCCGCGATGCGGCGATCGTTCGCGGGAGTCGGCTCTATAAAGGCCTGGATACAGGCGTAGTCACGTTCCTGTGCCTGCGCGAGCAGCTCCTCGATCGAGCCCTCCGGCTCGAGGTCCGGCTCCTGACCCGTCGCCAGCACCTCGTTCGTCTTGTCCTTGGCCGCCTGCACGTCGGGCTGGTCGAAGGGGTTGATCTCGAGGTACGCGCCCGCAACCGCGATAGCGAACTCCCAGCGGAAGAACTCGGCGCCGAGCGCGGCGGGATCGGGAAGCTCGGGTGCGGCCGCCTGGCGGTCAGGGCCGTCGGGCGACTCGCCCGGCGCAGGGACGAGGCCCTTTCCCTGCTTGCCCGTCGACTCGGCGATCAGCTGCTCGGCCCAGAGACCGAAGCCTCCGGGCGTGTCCGAGATACAGATCTTGTCGCGTCCTTCGCGCCAGCCCTCCCCGAACCGGCTCCCGAGCTCGTAGCCCGGGTTGCCTTCGCCCGAGTGGCAGGCCTCGCGCATCTCCTTCGCGCGGTCGAGCAGCTGTTGCGCGTCGATGCCCATCAGCACGGCGGGGACGATGCCGAACGGCGACAGGGCCGAGTAGCGGCCGCCGATCGACGGCTCACCGTTAAACGTCGCGCCGAAGCCGCGCGCGCGCGCGAGAGCCTCGAGCTCGGAGCCCGGATCGGTGACCGTGGCGAACAGCTCGCCGCGCTTGCCGGCCTTCTCCCAGAAGTAGTCGGTGTGCGAGCGCGTCTCGAGCGTCGTCCCCGACTTCGAGGACGAGACGAAGAGCGTCCGTGAGAGGTCGAGGTTCTCCTCGAGCGCCCGGATCGCCTTGGGATGCGTCGTGTCGAGGACGTGGAACCAATCGACGCCGAACGTCTGCCGCAGCACCTCCGGCGCGAGCGACGAGCCGCCCATCCCCATGAGGACCACGGCGTCGACCGCATCGTGCAGCGACTCTGCGTACCGGCGGATCTCGCCCAGTTGCTCCTCGACGTGCAGCGGCTCGTCGAGCCAGCCGAGCCACTGCGCCTCGTCGCTCCCGGTCCAGACGGTGGAGTCGCGCTCCCAGATCCCTTCGATCAAACGCTCGCGATTCACGAAGCCACGAGAGCTCCGCGCTTCGCCATCACGCCGTCCAGCAGCTCGGCGAACGAATCGGAGAACTTCTGCACGCCCTCCTTCTCGAGCGTGTCCACCACGTCGTCGTAGTCGATGCCGACGGCCGCGAGCTGGTCGAACAGGCGGTGCGCCTCCTCGACGCCCTCGAGCACGGTGTCGCCGCGCACCTCGCCGTGATCCTGGAAGTCCTTGATCGTCTCCTCCGGCATCGTGTCCACCGTGTGCGGGCCGATCAGCTCCTCGACATAAAGGACGTCGCGGTACGCGGGGTTCTTCGTGGAAGTCGAGGCCCACAGGCAGCGCTGCGTGAACGCACCCTTCGCCGCGAGCGCCTCCCAGCGCGCGCCGGAGAACGCCTCGAGGTAGTGCTCGTACGCCAGCCTGGCGTTCGCGATCGCGAGCTTCCCGCGCAGTGCGAGCGCCTCCTCCGTCCCGATCGCGTCGAGCCGCTTGTCGGTCTCCGTGTCGACGCGCGAGACGAAGAAGCTCGCCACCGAGCGCACCTTCGTCAGGTCGCCGCCGTCCTCGGCGAGCCGCTCGAGCCCGCGGAGGTACGCCTGCACGACCTGCCGGTAGCGCGGGAGCGAGAAGACAAGCGTGACGTTGATGCTGTGGGAGCCGGCGATGCAGTCCTCGATCGCCTGCAGGCCCGGTTGGGTGCCCGGGATCTTCACGTAGAGGTTCGGCTTGTCGATCCACTCGTGGAGGCGGATCGCCTCGTCAGAGGTCGCCTTGGTGTCGTAGGCGAAGTTCGGGTCGACCTCGATCGAGACGTATCCGTCCTCGGGGTTCTGTTCGTGCACGGGCGCGAGCACCTCGAGGGCCGACTTGATGTCGCGCACGGCGAGCTGGAGGAAGATCTCCTTCGGCTCGCTCTCGGTCTCGAGCAGCTCCCTCAGCTGCCCGTCGTAGGCGTCGCCTTGCGAGATCGCCTTCTGGAAGATGGTGGGGTTCGAGGTCACGCCGACGACGGCGTCCTCGTCGATCAGCCGCTTCAGCTCGCCGCTCTGGCACAGGTCGCGCGAGAGGTAGTCGATCCAGACCGACTGCCCGCGCGCGCTCAGCTCGTGAAGTCTCGATTCAGCCATTCAGCATCCCTTCCTCAATCTGTCGGATCTTCTCCAGTCTGG
>DASQCM010000106.1:0-3418 GCA_035634675.1 Gaiellaceae bacterium | reverse complement strand
CAGGTCATCGAGGACCCGCAGGTGCAGGCGTCGATCGCCGCGTTCACGATCGACCAGATCTACGGGAACGTCAACGTGGCGCAGGCGCTCGAACAACGGCTGCCGAAGAACCTGAAGCCGCTCGCCGCGCCGCTCGCCGGCGCCCTCGAGCAGCCCGCGACGCAAGGCGTGCAGGCTCTCCTCGGCCGCCCCCGCTTCCAGCAGGTCTTCGTCCAGGCCAGCGCGGTCGCCCACGAGAAGCTCGTCAACGTGCTCGAGAACAAGACCGGCCACGGCATCCAGACCGGCAACGGGGTCGTGACGCTCGACCTGCACACCCTGGTTGTGCAGATCGCCACGCGGCTCGGACTGTCGTCGAGCGCGATCGCGAAGCTGCCGAACAAGGCCGGCACGATCACCCTCTTGAAGTCCAATCAGCTCTCGGCGGCGCAGGCGGGCGTCCAGGGCATTCACGTTCTGAGCGCCTGGCTGCTGGTGGCGGTGCTCTTCATCTACGGGCTCGCCATCTACATAGCGCGCGGCGCCAGGCGGGCGACGTTGCGCAACTCCGCTATCGGGCTCGCGCTCGTGGGGCTCCTCGTCCTCGTCCTCCGGCACCTGCTCGGCAACTACATCACCGACTCTCTCGCCAGCCCGGGCTACGAGGCGTCGACGCACCGCCTGTGGCTCATCGGAACGTCCATCCTGGGTCAGATCGGCGCCGCCACCCTCCTCTACGGCCTGGTCGCGGCGTTCGGGGCCGTGCTCGCCGGGCCGACCTCGCTCGCAACCCGAGCCCGGCGCGAGCTGGCGCCGGTGCTGAACGAGCACCAGGGCATCGTCTGGGGAGTCCTCGGCTTCGTCTACCTCCTCCTCGTCCTCTGGGGCGGCACCCACGCGCTTCGCGTCTGGTGGGGGATTCTGCTGCTCGGCGGGCTGCTCGCACTCGGTGTCGTCGCGCTCCGCCGACAGACGCTGCGTGAGTTCCCGACGGCCGCCGCGACGCCACCGACAGGCGGGCCCAGCCCTCCGACCGACGAGATCGCGCGCCTGACCGAGCTGCACAAATCCGGCGCGATCAGCGACGACGAGTTCGAGCGCGCGAAGACCGCGCTCACCTAGCCACCAGTATCGAAAGGGTCGCCGCGTCCACGGTGATAGCGTCGCCACGCTTTCCGACGAAAGGAGCTGACGTTGCTGGCCACGTACACGTTCTGGGACGGGATCTGGACGGTCATCGTGATCTTCGCGTGGCTCATGTTCTTCGTGTGGGTCCTGATCCTGCTGATGGACAACTTCCGCCGGACGGACCACGGCGGCTGGGCCAAGGCGGGCTGGGCCGTCTTCATCATCTTCGTCCCGCTCATCGGCGCCGTGACGTACACGATCGTGCGGCCGGAATCCGCCGCCGACTACGGCTACGAGCCGGGCTTCAACACCGGGCCCTCCCCCACCTCGGCGGCGGGCGAGCTCACCCGGTTGAACGATCTCCGGACCCAGGGCGCGATCACCGACGCAGAGTTCGAGCAGCTCAAGCAGCGGACCATCGCAGCCTCCTGACCAGGTGATCGAAGGGCGCCCCTGAGACGGGGCGCCCCGAGCTCGCCGTGGGGTGCGCGGGTCCCGCGCCGGGTGTGCACACCTGCGTCCCCGCGACCGGCTCGCCCCCTTTCGTGACGGCGGGCCGGAGAGCAGGCTGATCTGGTGGCAGTCGTGGAAGCGCTGATGCGCACGGACCGCGCTCGGCCGAGGCAACTCGACGTGCCTCCGGCGGTGCGCCATGCCGTCGTCCGGACGGGCCTCGTCCACAAGGTGTGTACCGCCCCGCCGTCCGCCGTGACCACGATCGTCGCACCCGCCGGTTACGGCAAGACCACGCTTCTGGGGCAGTGCGCCGAGCGCGATCGGCGCGACGTGGTCGGCGTCGCGTTCGAGCCCGAGGACGACGACGCAACCGGCGTCGAGCTGCTGCTCGGGGAGATCGCCGAGGAGCCCGATCTCCTCGTCCTCCTCGACGACGTGCACGTCCTGCAATCGCGCGCTGCGCTCGGCACGCTCGAGCGGCTGCTCGACCGCCTCGCCCGCGGCACGACGGTCGTGCTCTCGGGGCGGCGCCGGCCGCAGCTGCCGCTGGCTCGCCTCAGGGCTGAGGGACGGCTGCTCGAGATCGGCGTCGACGAGCTCGCACTGTCGAAACGCGAAGCCGAGACGCTTTTGCGCCGGGCCGGGGCCGCGCTGCCGCGCCCGGAGGTGACGGCTCTGGTGGAACGGCTCGAAGGCTGGCCCGCCGCAGTGTTCCTCGCCGCCCTCTCGATTCGCAACGGCACGCCGCCGGAGACGGTCGACGGCAGCGACGGGTTTCTCGCCGACTACCTCGAGACCGAGCACCTCTCCGATCTCACCGGCGCACAGAGGCGCTTCGCCAGGAGCACCGCGGTGCTCGACGAGCTGACCCCCGAGGCCTGCGACGCGCTCCTCGGACGCCGCGACTCGAAAGGGCTGCTCGAGGCGCTCGAGAGCGCAGGCGTGGTCGAGGCGATCGACCACCACCACGGCCGCTACCGCTACCCGCGGATCGTCCGGGACGTCCTCCTCGACGAGCTCGCGCAGGCGGAGCCGGAACAAGCCCGAGAGCTGCACCGCGCGGCGGCCGCCCGCGCGGCCGAGGTCGGCTCGACCGAGGAGGCGCTGGTGCATGCGGTCGCCGGCGCGGACGTCGACCGAGTCGCCGAGCTCGCTGCCGCTCTCGCCGTCTCGAGCTGCGGGCGCGGCCGTCTCGATGTGCTCGAGCCGTCGCTCCTGCTGCTTCACGACCAGCCCGTCGTGGACTCGCACCCGGATCTCTGTCTCGCCGCCTCGTGGCTGCACGCCCTGCGGGGCCGGGCGCCCGACGCCCAGCACTGGGGCGACGCGGCGCTGCGGGGCCTCCCCGGCGGCGATGCGCGCCTGCATGTTCTGGAGGCGCTGCGCTGCCGCGACGGAGCCGACCAGATGCTCGACGACACGACCGCCGCCTGCAGGGGCCTGCCCCCTGGGGCCCCGTGGCGGCCGGCCGCCGTGCTTGCACACGGAATGGCGCTCCTGCTGGCAGGGGATGCTTCCCGGGCCGAGCGCGCCCTCGTCGAGGCGGTCGAGCTCGCGGCCGCGGCGGATGCGGGCGAGCTGAGGATCGTCGGCCTCTGCTGCCTTGCGCTGCTCGTCATCGCCGGCGAGGCCCATCTCGACGCGGACGCATTCGCGGCCCAGGCAGCTGCCGCCGCGGCCGCCGATCCGCCGGCCGAGTCGGTCGTCGCGCTGCTGGTCGAGGCGGTCGCGGCGCGGAATGCGGCCCGTCGCGACGACAACGCCGAGGCGACAGCCGCGCTGGAGCGAGCCGAGGAGCTCCTCGAGTACGCCACGCCGGCGGTTCCCTGGCTCGCCGCGCTCGCCCTGCTCGAGC
>DASQCM010000105.1:0-2053 GCA_035634675.1 Gaiellaceae bacterium | reverse complement strand
GAGCGCCGGGAGCATGGTGATGACGCCTCGAGTAGGGGAGGACTTCGTCAACTGGCATTCGCCGGCCGGCGACACCACGCTGGGCGTAGTCGATTTCTCGATCTTCCCGCACCTCGACAATCCGGACCTGCCGAGCAACACCATGGCCGCCGCCGAACAATGGGCCGCCGGCTTGTCGGGGCCTGCGTATGCCATCGACGACGAGACCGCGATCAGAGTCGTCGACGGCGCCGTCGACGTCATCTCCGAGGGGCACTGGAAGCTGCTTACTCCGTAATGCTCAGGAGGCGCGGTCAGGCCAGCGCGCGTTGGAGCGCGGCACGGTCATGCGGACCGCCGTGGGTCGCGAGAACGTGCTCCACGGGTAGATCCAAGAGCGGGCGCAGCTGCTTGACGACCTGCTCGCGTGTCGTCGAGAGCCACGGCTCGTGAATCGTGAGCCCGTCGCCGAAGTCGACGAGCGTGTCGCCGGCCACCACCGCTCGCCGGCTCGGGACCCAGAGAACGAGGTCGTTCGGCTCCCGGCCCGGAAGCGCCGCCCCGACCCCGGGAGGCAGATCGCCCCCGGCCGAGTAGAGATACGGCTCACCGGCTTCTCCCGTGAGCAGCCACTCGACGTCGGGGCTGCCCTTGCCCGGATCCGTGACGAACACCGGCGGATTGTGCTGCTCGACGAGGACGCGCGTATCGCGCTCGTGCCATGGACTCGTCAGCACGACCACGACCTCGCGCCCCTCCGTGCCCGTCACAAGCTCGTCGGGCGGCGCGATCGGGTCGAACAGGAGCAGCCGCTCGCCGTCGTCGATCGCATACGACGAGACGAGCTGCGGCCAGACGCTGTCGTCCCACTCCGGATGCGGAGCCTGCCAGTGCCACACACCCGTCGCGACCTCGACCACGGCGCGATCGTACTGTGCGTTCGCGGGCAGCGAGTCGGGGCGTCGTCGGGCGAGGGGGCTAAGCTCGACCTCCCGTGCCCGACGCGCCCTTCGTCCACCTTCACGTTCACTCCGAGTACTCGATCCTCGACGGCGCCTGCCGGATCCCCGACCTCGCCAAGCGGGCTGCCGAGCTCGAGATGCCCGCCGTCGGGCTCACCGATCACGGCTCTCTCGCCGGCGCCGTGGACCTGTTCAAGGCCGCCGGGGCGGAGGGTGTCAAGCCGCTCGTCGGCTGCGAGGTCTACGTCACCGACGACCGGCACGTCCAGCAAAAGGGCCAGGCGCACCTCACCCTCCTCGCCGAGACGAACGAGGGCTACGGGAATCTGATCAGGCTCTCCTCGCTCGGCTACCTCGAGGGCTACTACTACAAGCCGCGCGTCGACTGGGAACTGCTCGAACGGCACCGCGGCGGGCTGATCGCGCTCTCCGGCTGCCTCTCCGGCCGCGTGTGCAAGGCGCTCGAGGAGAACCGACCTGCCGACGCCGAGGCCGAGCTCGACCGGCTCGAGCAGGTCTTCGGGCGCGACCGCGTCTACGTCGAGCTCCAGAACGCACACCTCGACGTGCAGCAGCGAATCAACCCCGAGCTCGCCGCGCTCGCCGAGAAGCGAGGCCTGCCGACGGTCGCGACCGGCGACGTCCACTACCTGCGCCACCAGGACGCGCGCGCCCACGAGGCGCTGCTCTGCATCCAGTCCGGCGACTCGCTCAAGAACCCGAACCGCTGGCGCTTCGAGACCGACCACTTCTACTTCAAGACGCCCGAGGAGATGGCCGCCGACTTCCCCGGTCGTGAGGACGCGCTGCGCCGTACGCTCGAGGTCGCCGAGCGCTGCAACGTCGAGATCGAGCTCGGACGGATCCTGCTGCCGAAATTCGACACGCCCGAGGGCCGTGACGCGTTTGAATACCTCGTCGAGCTCGTCGAGGCCGGGGCGGCGAAGCGCTACGGGACGGTCACTCCGGAGTTGCGCGAGCGCCTTCAGCTCGAGCTGAAGACGATCAGGGAGATGGGCTTCAGCGACTACTTCCTGATCGTCGCCGACCTCATCGCGTTCGCCCGCCGGAACGGGGTCAGCGTCGGCCCGGGGCGCGGCTCGTCGGCGGGG
>DASQCM010000104.1:0-2307 GCA_035634675.1 Gaiellaceae bacterium | reverse complement strand
GCGGCGTCGGCCGCCTCGAGCTCGAGGTCGATCACCTTGCCGACGCGCGCGTCGCGCACGTCGAAGCCGAGATGGCCGAGAGCCGAGCCGACGGCCTCGCCTTGCGGGTCGAGGATCCCGGGCTTCGGGCGAACGAGGACGGTCGCTTTCACCCGAGCACCACCGTGGGGTCGTCGCGATAGGCGGGGAACGGGATGGTCGTCAGCCGCTCGAACGCCTCGTGATACTTCGCCCGGGTGTCGAGGACGACCTCTTCCGGCAGCTCCGGACCGGGCTCGGTCTTGTCCCAGCCGGTCGTCTCGCAGTAGTCGCGGACGAACTGCTTGTCGAAGCTGTCCTGCGCCCGGCCGGGCTCGTACGACTCGCCGGGCCAGAAGCGGGAGGAGTCGGGCGTCAGCGCCTCGTCGCCCAGCACGAGATTCCCCTTGGGATCGAGCCCGAGCTCGAACTTCGTGTCGGCGATGATGATCCCGGCGCGCCAGGCGTGCTCGGCTGCCGCGGTGTAAAGGCCGATCGAGATCTCCTCGACCTCGCGCAGCCGTCCCTCCCCGATGAGGTTCGCCGCCTGTTCCCGCGTGATGTTCTCGTCGTGTCCCTCCTGCGCCTTCGTCGCCGGCGTGAAGATCGGCTCGGGGAGCTTGTCCGACTCGCGGAGCCCTTCCGGCAGCTTGTGCCCGCAGACCTCGCCGGTCGCGGAGTAGTCCTTCCAGCCCGAGCCGGCGAGGTAGCCGCGGACAACGCACTCGATCGGCAGCATCTCGAGGCGGCGGCACTCCATCGAGCGGCCGTCCTCGCGGATCGCGAGCATGTGGTTCGGGACGATCGGCTCGAGGACGGTGAACCAGTAGCCGGAGAGGCCCGTCAGCACGAGGCCCTTGTCCGGGATCTCCGTTGGCAGGACGACGTCGAAGGTCGAGATCCGGTCGGACGCGACGAGCAGGAGGCGCTGGTCGTCGATGGCGTAGATCTCGCGGACCTTGCCGGACGCGATATGGGTCTCAGGCATGGAGCGGTTCCTCCTTGAGAGCTTCGAGGCGGGCGAAGACGGTGTCGACGTGGCGTGTGTAGGCGGTCAGGTCGAAGGTCGAGTCGAGGTCGACCCGCGATGCGATCTCGTCGTCGGTGCGACAGAGCTCGCGGAAGTCGAGCTTCTCCTCCCAGGCGCGCATCGCCGCGCGCTGGACGAGGCGATAGGCGTCGTCGCGGGTGAGCCCCGCCTCGACGAGCGCGTTCAGGACACGTTGGCTGAAGAAGAGGAAGTGGCTCGCCTCGAGGTTGCGGCGCATCCGCTCGGGCCGCACCACGAGGCCCTCGACGAGCCAGGTGAAGCGGTCGAGCATGTAGTCGAGCGCAAGAAAGGCGTCGGGGATCGCGACGCGCTCGGCCGAGGAGTGCGAGATGTCGCGCTCGTGCCAGAGGGCGACGTTCTCGAGCCCGATGACCGCCTGCGCACGGACGACGCGGGCGAGCCCGCAGATCCGCTCGGCGACGACCGGATTCCGCTTGTGCGGCATCGCCGACGAGCCCTTCTGACCGCGGCCGAACGGCTCCTGTACCTCGCCCACCTCTGTGCGCGCGAGGTGGCGGATCTCGAGCGCGAACGAGTCGAGCGACGAGGCGACGACGGCGAGCGCCGCGAGCAGTTCCGCGTGCCGGTCGCGCTGGATGATCTGCGTCGACGTCGGCGCCGGCTCCAGCCCGAGCCGCTCGCAGGCGAGCCGCTCGAGCTCGGGGTCGGTCGCCGCGTAGGTACCGACGGCGCCCGAGAGCTTGCCGACGCGCATCCCCTCCAGCGCGCGCGTGACGCGCTCGCGGCCGCGGGCGAGCTCGAACGCCCAGCCGGCGAGCTTAAGCCCGAACGTCGTCGGCTCGGCGTGAACGCCGTGCGTCCGCCCGATCTGGAGCGTCTCGCGGTGCTCCTCCGCCCGCGCCGTGACGGCGGCGAACGCGCGGTCGAGCTCCGCCAGGATCAGAGTCCCGGCCTCGCGAACCTGGAGCGAGAGCGCGGTGTCGACGACGTCGGAGGACGTGAGCCCGTAGTGGAGCCAGCGGCCCTCCTCGCCGACCTGCCCCGCGACCGCGTCCACGAAGGCGGCCGTGTCGTGCTGGAGCGTCGCCTCGAGCTCGGCGACCCGCTCCGCGGCCGGCGGCGTCGCCTCTGCGATGCGTGCGGCCGCCTCGGCGGGGACCACGCCCAGCTCTGCCCATGCCGCGGTGGCCGCCTGCTCGACCTCGAGCCAGGTGGCCAGCTTCCCCTCGTCCGACCAGATCCTGGCCATGGCCGGGCGCGAGTAGCGGGCGATCACA
>DASQCM010000103.1:0-2204 GCA_035634675.1 Gaiellaceae bacterium | reverse complement strand
TTCAGCGGCTCGATGCTCTTCGTCTATGTCCACATCATCTGGTTCTCGTGCTGGATCGGCTTCGGCGTCGAGAAGTACCCGTACGGCCTGCTGACCATGATCGTCTCGCTCGAGGCGATCTTCCTCTCGACCTTCGTCCTCATCAGCCAGAATCGCGCCGATGCGAAGCGGCAGGTGATCGCCGACGCTCAGTGGAAGACCGTCAAGGAGGAGGACAAGCAGAACGTCGAGCTCCTCAAGCTCTCGAAGCAGATCCTCTCGCTCACCCAGGAAGTGCGGACGATGGCGAGTACGTTCAGGGACCAGGACGACATTGCCGCCCTCACGAAAGAGGTCCGCGCCCTGGCGGCCTCGCACGCCAAGCCGGGTGACTGAGCGTCGCAGCGTCCTTGCGCAGTCCGATGCCTTCGTGAGAATCTGCGCAAGAGCCGGTTGAGATCGCGACTAGGGAGGTTCAGCCATGTCCACTGCCGCACCAACCCTCGAGGGCGCCGCCGAGCGGCAACTGGGGGACGCACTGCCGCCCTGGTGGCTGCTTCTCATCACCGGGATCGGCTGGATCCTCGTCGGCTTGATTCTGCTCCGCTTTAACTACACGTCCGTTCACGCGATCTCGCTGCTGTTCGGCATCGTCGCGATCGCGGCCGGCGTCCTGGAGATCGGCGTCATCTTCATCGTCAGGGGCTGGTGGAAGCTGCTCAACGCCGTACTCGCCCTCGCCTTCATCGCCGCCGGTGTGGTGGCGCTGATCCATCCGGGGAACACGTTCCAGGCGCTCGCCGCCGTCTTCAGCTTCTTCCTCATCTTCGCCGGGACGTTCGACATCATCCAGTCGATCGCCGCCCGGAAAGAGATCGACATCTGGTGGCTGCAGCTGATCGGCGGGATCATCGAGCTGTTCCTGGGCTTCTGGGCCGCCGGCTACTACGGCAGAAGCGCCGTGCTGCTCATCGCGTGGGTGGCGGCGTTCACCCTCATCCGCGGCGTGCGGGACCTCGTGCTCGCCTTCCGCGTGCGCGAGCTGCAGCACGCCAGATAGCACGCGCAGCTGACCTTGGCCCGGCCTCCCCAGGCCGGGCCACGTCACACTGCGCCCTGTGCTCGAGGAGGGGACGACGCTTGCCGACCGCTACCGGGTCGAGCGCAGCCTGGGCCGCGGCGGCATGGCCGAGGTGTACCTCGCGCAGGATCTGCGGCTCGAGCGGCCGGTCGCGCTGAAGGTTCTGGCGCCTGCGCTCTCGTCCGATCCGTCGTTCGTCGCCCGCTTCCGCCGGGAGGCGCAGGCCGCTGCCGGCCTCTCGCATCCGAACATCGTCGCCGTCTACGACTGGGGGGAGGCGCTCGGCTCGTACTTCATCGCGATGGAGTACGCGCCGGGCCGCACGCTCGCGGAGGTGATCGAGGCCGAGGCGCCGCTCTCGGCCGAGCGGACGGCGGTGATCGGGGAGCAGGTCGCGGCGGCGCTCGCGGCCGCCCACCGAAACGGGCTCGTCCACCGGGACATCAAGCCGTCGAACGTGATCCTCGGGGAGGACGACGCGGTCAAGGTCACCGACTTCGGGATCGCCCATGTCGTCGAGGAGGCCGGGACGCGGCTGACCGCAACCGGCACGGTGCTCGGCACTCCCGTCTATCTCTCGCCGGAGCAGGCCGAGGGCCGCGTGGTCGATGCGCGCAGCGACGTGTACTCGCTGGGCGTCGTGCTCTACGAGCTCGCGACCGGGGCGACGCCGTTCCTGGGGACGACTTCGGCCGCGCTCGCCTACCAGCATGCTCGCGAGCCGTTCGAGCCTCCGAGCGTCCGGAACCCGGCCGTTCCCGCCGCGCTCGACTCGATCATCACGGAGTCGCTCGCCAAGGACCCGGACGCGCGCCCGGCGAGCGCCGAGCAGGTCCGGCGCCGGCTGGCGGCGCTGACGGACAGCGCTCAGCCGCCGGCAACCGCGGTGACCGAGGTCGCCACAACTCGGGTCGAACCTCCGGAACGTGACCGCCGCGCCTGGTGGGCGTTGGCGGCGTTGGGTGCGGCCTTGCTCGGCGCTCTGGTCGTCTTCCTTGCGTTCGGCCGAGGCTCGGGCTCGGCCCAGCCGACGACTCAGGCGAAGGGGACGACGCATCACACGACGACTTCCCGGCCGCCGACCACCTCCACCTCGGCGACCACGACGACGGCCCCGACCACGACCGCCCTGCCGACGAGCTTC
>DASQCM010000102.1:0-6055 GCA_035634675.1 Gaiellaceae bacterium | reverse complement strand
CTCCGACACGGCGGCGCCGCGGACGCGGAGGAGCTCGCCGACCGGCGCTGACTGGGTCACGAGCCACGGCGAGTAGTCGTCGCCGTAGCCGCGGCCGATCCGGTCGACGAGCACGAGGTCGTCGCGGCCAAGCTTCGAGCGCCAGTGCGCGAGGCAGGCGGAGTGCGAGGCCGCGCGCAGCCGAGCGCTCCGCTCCTTCTTCACCTGCGGCGGCACGGGATCCTCGGCGGCGGTGTCGGTACCGGGGCGGGGCGAGTACGGGAAGACGTGCACCTTCGTCAGGCCGGCTTCGTCTGCGACGGCGAGCGTCCGCTCGAATGCCCGCCCGTCCTCGGCCGGGAAGCCCACGATGACGTCGCTCGTCAGGTTGAACTCCTCCTGCAGCGGGGCAAGCCGCCGCAGGTAGGTGGAGACGGAGTAGCGGCGGCCCATCGCTCGCAGGACTGCGTCGTCGCCCGACTGGAGCGGCACATGGAGGTGCCGGCTCGCCGCCGGCGTCTCGCGAAGCGCGGCAACGAGCTCCTCGTCGACGTGGTTGATCTCGATCGAAGAGAGGCGGAGCCGCTCGAGGCCCGGCGTTGCGCCGGCCTCGCGCACGAGCCGCGGCAGGCGGTAGCCGGCGGCGCGGTCGCGGTAACAGCCGAGGTTGATGCCGGTGAGCACGACCTCGCGATGACCCTGCGCGACGCGGCGGCGGATCTCGCCGAGGACCGCCTCGGCCGTGCGGCTCCTCGATTCTCCGCGCACGAGCGGAATGACGCAGAAGCGGCACGAGAACGAGCATCCGTCCTGAACCTTGACGAAGGCACGGACGCGGTCGAGGCGGGCGTCCGCCTGGACGCACCCGATCGCGCCAACGTCTCCGGCTACGAAGTCGGGCGTCTCCTCGCTCCGGCGCGGGACGACGACCACGTTGGCGGGTAGTCCCGCGAAGGCGTCGCCCGCGAGGTTGGCACCGCAGCCGGTGACGTAGACGCGGCCATGCGTGCGCGCCGCGCGCGCCGCCTCCTTGCGCGACTTCGCCACCGCCTCGTGCGTGACGCAGCACGTGTTGACGACCGCGACGTCGGCGTCCCTGTCGAGTTCCTCATGGCCGTCGGCCAGCAGCCGCTCGCGCACTGCGTGGGCGTCGACGTGCGAGACCTTGCAGCCGAGGAAGCGGACCGAGAAGCTCGCCATCGGCGCGATGGTAATGAGCTAGAGGGTCTGGCGAAAATCGTCCGCAACTAGACGCGTTCGAGCAGGTCAGCGGCCCAGCCGTCGCAGACCTGCCGTTCTCTCCACCGCCAACCCGCGGCGCGCGGCTCGTCGCGCTCGAGGTATCCAGAGGTGATCGCCCGCTCGACCGCGAGCTTCGGCAGCATCGCCTCGACCACGTCGAGCGCGATGTTCATCACCGCGAGCCGGGCCGGGCGGAGCTCGCCCAGGATGTCCACGTCGACACCGTTCGCGCTCGCGTTGGCCGCGGTCGTCTCTAGCGCCACCTCGTCGATGTCGAACGCGCCGACCGGCCCGAAGCCGAGCTTCGCGGCCGCGATGGAGAGGACGCCCGAGCCGCAGCCGACGTCGAGCAGGCTTTCCGGCTCGGAATCCTGGAGCAGCTCGAGGCAGAGTCGCGTCGTCGCATGGGCTCCCGTGCCGAAGGCGCGGCCCGGGTCGATCACGACGGCGATCGCCTCCGCGGGCGGGCCCTCCCACGGGGGCCCGACCCAGAGCGCGCCGACGCGGACGCCGTGGTGGAAGTCGCGCCACGCGTCCGGCCAGCTCTCGTCCACCTCGTCGACCGCCACGACGTCGAACCCGAGCGGCGGCTCATCGGCGTAGACGGCGTAGCCGCCCTCAAGCTCCTCGACGCCCTCGGGAAAGATGTGGAGCAGGAGCGCGAGCTCGGGCTCTCCGCCGACGACGACGTACCGCCTCAGCGGAAGGCGCTCTTGAGCTTGCCGAACAGGCCTTCGGGCTTGCCGTATGTGCTCTCGTCGGCATGCTCGTCGAACTCGTGCAGCAGGCGCCGTTGCTCGTCCGTCAGCCGGCGGGGCACGAGGACGTTGACGAGGACACGCTGGTCGCCGCGGCCACGGCCCTGCAGGATCGGCATGCCGCGACCGTGCAGGACGGCGATCTCGCCGGGCTGCGTTCCGGGCGCAAACTCGACCTCTTCTTGGCCGTCGAGGGTCGGGATCGAGAGAGTGGCCCCGAGCGCAGCCTGCGTGAAGGTCAGGTCGGCGGTCGCGTAGATGTCGTCTCCCTCGCGCACGAACCGCTCGTCGGGACGGATGTGAACTTCGAGATAGACGTCTCCCGCCTGGCCGCCTGCCGGCCCGGCGTGACCCTCGCCGCTCAGCCGGATCCGCTGGCCGTGGTGGATTCCGGGCGGGATCTCGACCGGGAGCGTGCGCTCCTCGACGACACGTCCCGCGCCCCGGCATTGGGCGCACGGGTGCTCGATGCGACGGCCGGTTCCGGCGCACGCCGGGCAGGTCTGGGTGCGGACGAACTCGCCGAACACGCTCCGAGACACCTGCTGGAGCCGCCCTGCTCCGTCGCACGTCGGGCACGTCGTCAGCTCGGTGCCGGGCTCGGCGCCGTTCCCATTGCAACGGCCGCACGTGACGGCAGCCTCGAACGGCACCTCGCGCGTGACGCCGTGCGCCGCCTCGACCAGGTCGATCTCGACGGTCGCCGCGAGGTCGGCGCCGCGGGCGCTCCCACTTCGGCCGCGGCCGCCGAAAAGGCTCTCGTCGCCGAAGAAGGCGGAGAAGAGATCGGCGAGGCTGCCGAAGTCGACGTGGCCCGGGTCGAAGCCGCCGCTGCGCAGGCCGGCGTGGCCGTAGCGGTCGTAGAGGTCGCGCGTTTCGGTCTTCGAAAGCACCTCGTATGCCTCCACGACCTCACGGAACCGCTCCTCCGCGTCGGGCTCCTCGGAGACGTCGGGATGGAGTTCTCGGGCCAACTGCCGGAACGCGCGCTTGATCTCTCCCTCGCTCGCCTCGCGGCCGACGCCGAGCAGCTCGTAGTAGTCGCGGTCGGTCGTCGCCATGGCCTCGGAATGTAGCGGCGGCGTCTGCCGCCCCAGGTTCAGCCTTCGTTGTAGATCGACTCGACGAAGCGCGACAGCTCGAGCGCCGCCGAGCGCACCGCGCCGAGGGCCTTCTCGTAGTCCATGCGGACGGGGCCGACGAGGCTGACCGCGCCGAGCGCCCGGTGGACCAGCCCGTAGCATGCGCCGACGAGCGCGATCTCGGCGAGACCGGGATGGGCAAGCTCCTGGCCGAGACGGACGAACGGCCGTTGCGACGAGCTGGGCTGACCGAGCACGTCGATCAGGTCGGCCCGGCGCTCGACGAGCTCGAACAGGCTGCGGTAGGCGTCGAGCTCCTCCGCTCGCACGTCGCCGAGCAGGTCGGCGGCACCGCCGACGTACAGGCGCTGCTCGGCCGAGACGAGCTCGATGAAGGCCGGCCGGAGCGCCGCGAGGAACGCCCGCTCGGACGGGCGGAGGCCCTCGTCGTCGAAACGCCGTTGCAGCAGGCCTGTGCCGAGGTGGAGGCCGGAGACGGCTTCGTTCAGGTAGTCGCCCGCCCAGAGCGCGAGCCCGGGGTCGACAGGGTCCTCGAAGTGGAAGAGTCTCTTCGAGACTCCGCCGGCGGACGTGATGACGACGACCATCACCAACTGCGGCTGGAGGAGCAGCACCTCGACGTGACGCACGTGTGTCGCCTCGAGGGGCGGCGCAGAGACGAGCGCGAGCAGGCGCGTCACCTGGGAGAGCATCTCCGTCGTCGCCTGCAACGCCGACTCGACCTCGGTGTTGGTCGACGTGAGGTCGAGGGGAAACGCGGGAGGCTGAGACTCGAGCCGTCCGAGCAACTCGTCGGCGTACAAGCGGTACCCACGCTCGGTCGGCACACGGCCCGCGGAGGTGTGCGGATGCGTGAGGTAGCCGAGGCTCTCGAGCTCCGCGAGCTCGGCCCGGACGGTCGACGGCGACACGCGCAGGTCAGAGCGCTCGACGAGCGTTTTCGAGCCCACGGGCTGACCTGTGCCGACGAACTCCTCGACGACGCGCCGGAGAATGGCCTGCTGCCGCTCGCTGAGCTGCTCCGTTATCTCCATTTGCAGGAGATTTTAGCGGGAGCTGCCGACGATCCCTGCTCCGCTCAGGCGAGGATGTCGGCGGTGACCCCGCCGCCGAGGAAACGGCCGCGCCGGGTCAGCGCGAGCGTCTCGCCTCCGTCTACGGCGAGCCCGAGCCGCTCGGCGCGCGCAAGTGCCTCCGCGTCAAGTGCGGGCCGAAGGTCCCGGAGCGGCAACGGCTCGTCGAGCCGGAGCCCGAGCAACACGCGCTCGCGTGCCTGTACGTCCGGCTCGAGCGGCTCGTGCTCGCGCTCGGGCGGGCGTCCGGCTCCGACCGCCTCCAGGTAGCGCCCGAGCCCCGGCGTGTTGCGCCAGCGCAGGTTCTCGATTGTGCTGACCGCGCCGATCCCGATCCCGAGGTAGTCGTGGCCGAGCCAGTAGGCGAGGTTGTGCCGCGCGCGGAGGTCCCGCCCGGCCATGTCCGCCCGGCAGAAGTTCGCCGTCTCGTACCAGCGGTAGCCGGCGCCGGTCAGGCAGGCCACGACGCGTTCGAAGTAATCCTCCATCGCGTCGGCCTGACGGGCGAGCTCGGCTCCCCAGGCATGGGTGAAGCGCGTCCCCGGCTTCGCCTCGAGCTCGTAGCAGGAGAGGTGCTCCGGCTGGAGCTCGAGCGCGTCCTCGAGGTCGGTCTCGAGATCGGAGGCGGTCTGGCCGGGAATCCCGTAGACGAGATCGAGCGAGATGTTGTCGAATCCGGCATCACGGAGATGATGCACGCCGCGCCGGACGTCGTCAGGGCCGGCAACGCGCTCGAGCACCTCGAGGAGCTGCGGCCGGAACGTCTGGGCGCCGACAGAGACGCGCGTGACGCCGGCGACACGCAGCGCGCGGGCGAGCTCCGGCGACACGGTCTCGGGGTTCGCCTCGACGGTCACCTCTTCGGCCGCCGGGAGCGCCTCGAGGAGGCGCTGAAGATCCGACAGCGAGGTGAAGGTGGGCGTCCCGCCTCCGAGGAAGACCGTCTCGAGCCGCTCCGCGAGCCGGCCGCGCTCGAGCTCGAGCTCCCGCAGCAACGCATCGATGTAGGGCGCGTGCTGCCCGCTCCGGCCGACGACGGTGACGAAGTCGCAGTAGCCGCAGCGATGGGCGCAGAACGGCAGATGGACGTAGAGGTGCCTGCCTCCGCTCATGAGCCTTTCCCCTGACCGATGTTGAGGACCGCGAGGAACGCCTCCTGCGGCACCTCGACCGCGCCGACCTGCTTCATCCGCTTCTTGCCGGCCTTCTGCTTCTCGATCAGTTTCCGCTTGCGCGTGATGTCGCCGCCGTAGCACTTGGCAAGCACGTCCTTGCGCTTCGCCTTCACGGTCTCCCGCGCGATCACGCGTGCCCCGATCGCGGCCTGGATCGGGACGTCGAACATCTGGCGCGGGATCTCCTCGCGCAGCTTGTCGACAAGGAGGCGGCCGCGGTCGTAGGCGAAGCTCCGGTGGACGATGAGGGACAGGGCATCGACGGGCTCCCCACCGACGAGCACGTCGACGCGCACGAGCTCTCCCGGCTTGAAGCCGGCGAGGTCGTAGTCGAAGGACGCATACCCGCGCGTGCGCGACTTCAGCTGGTCGTAGTAGTCGAGGACGATCTCGGCGAGGGGAAGCTCGTACGTGAGGTGGACGCGCTCGGGAGAGAGGTACTCCAGGCGGCCGAACGTACCGCGCCGTTCGTTGTTGAGCTCCATCACAGCGCCGACGTACTCCTTCGGGACGATGATCGAGGCCGCGACGTACGGCTCCTCGACCTCCTCGACCTCGCGGGGGAACTCGGCCGGGTTGTGCACCTCGATCCACTCGCCGTTCCGCTCCTCCACGCGGTAGGCGACGTTCGGCGCCGTGACGAGCAGGTCGAGGTCGAACTCGCGCTCGAGCCGCTCGCGGACGATCTCCATGTGGAGAAGCCCCAGGAAGCCGCTGCGGAAGCC
>DASQCM010000101.1:0-8242 GCA_035634675.1 Gaiellaceae bacterium | reverse complement strand
TTACGGGTCGTCGCGGCGTAGCGCAGGCGGCACGAGTTCGGCGGGCGCATGGCCGGACGCTGCGCAGAGATGGACGCGACCGTCGAGCTCGGTGGCGAAATGGCGGCGGTAGCAGCCTTCGCGGTTGAGGCGAACGAGTCGACCGCAGCTGGGGCACTCGCGTACCCGGTCCTGGAGGTCTGAGCCAAGCATGCGTTCAAGCTAGGTGCCGCCAAGTGCGCGCCGCATGCCCCATGCTGGTCATCGTTTCCATGGCGGCTGAGCCCTACTACGAGGACGCCGGCGCCGCCTCGGCTGGCAGCACTCCCGTGTCCGCGGGCTCGTCCTGCTTCTCGATGCGAAGGTCGAAGTAGAGGTACGTCGTGGCGATCGCAGCGAACGGAACGACGAGCGCGTCGATGACGCTCGCGGCGAAGTTGATGAAGTCGAACGACTGGTTGGTCGCGAAGAGCAGGAGCGTCCCGCAGAGCGGCCCGAGCACGAGCGCGACGACCGTGACGAAGAGGATGAGCGACGCCGCTCGCCACCAGTTACCGCGCACGAGCTGCGCGCTCCGGCGCAGGGCGGCGAACCCCGAGATCTTCTCCAGCGCGTGCACCTGGGCGAGCATGGACCAGCGCACGGCCAGGTAGAAGCCGAGCAGAGTCCCGAAGGCGGTGAGGCTGATGAGGAGGAATGCAACGACGATGAGGAGCACCGCCGTCAGGAGCGACGGCAGCGTCGGCAAGGCCTTCCGATAGGCGCCCAGCGCGGTAATCGGGCGTCCTTCGTCGAGCTCGACCATCGCGAGCGCCGTCGCGCTCTGGACGATCGCAAGAGCGAACACCATCACCAGCAGGCCCAGCCCGATGACGAGGAGGTCGACGGCCGCATTCCTCCTTCCTGCGGCCGCGACGAGCCCGCTCAGGCCGCCGGCCTGGAACGTCAGGTACTGGAGGCCGGTAACCAGCGCGCCGAGCGGCAGGAAGATCAGGCCGATGCCGAGGAACAGGCGCAGGTGGGAGAAGTACATCCGCCTCGACGAAGCAACAATGCAGCCCCAGGGGCGGCGGCGTTCGATCCGAAGCGGCGCCGAGGGTCGCCACGTGGTTCTCGAGACGAGCCAGATCAGGAGGGCGATGATGACGAAGCACACGATCAGGACGGGCGACGGGTTCCCGGCGAGGGCCGTGAGCAGGCTCGACCCCGTCCCCACGACGTTGCAGAAGAACCCGGTCGCCCCGCCTCCCGCAAAGGTCCCGATCGGCACCGTGAAGCTCTTGTCGCGCCAGTCCTTCGTCGCCCAGGTGATCGGGTGCCTCCACTGCAGCTTCGTGTTGGGGCCGGTCGGGCCGTTGTAGAAGCCGCTGTGATCCTCACCCCAGTGGCCCTCGAAGCCAAGCCACGGGTATCCGCGCATGTAGTCGGCCTTCCTGGTCGGGACGACGTCGACCTCGGGCCGTACCTGGTGGGACGCCTCCGAGGTGTCGTCGCAGCCGACCCCCTGGGCGGCGCTGCGTCCGAGGTGCAGGGCAGACGTGAAGTAGTTCGCGTGCGAGCCGAGCGCGGCGTAGACGACGGGGTGCGTGCCGCCGACCAGCTCGAGCTTCGAATCGCCCCACTCTGCGCTTTCGGCTCCCTGGTGCTGGCTGTAGCCGACGATCGCCGGCCGCCGGCGAAGCGCCTGCGCGGCGGTCGCGGCGTCGAAGTCGAGCTGGATCATCTCCCAGTCGCCTTCGTGCTTGTCGTTGAAGTTGTTGAAGACGTAGAAGAACCAGTACTGCAGCGCGATCTGGCCGGGATGGAGCGAGTCGGTCGCGACCCGCGCGTATGTGAGCGGGCGATGGCCCTTGTTCAGCCGCCGTGACCACTTGTCGTAGGAGCAATTCGGGGTAAGGGCGCTCCCGGGGAAGTCGAGGTGATAGCCCCAGAGTCCCTTCCCGAGCACCGCGCCAGTCGGGCCGACCTGGATCAGATTGGTGCCGCCCCACGGCCCGCGCAGCGCGACGTCGGGATTCCCGAGCAGCAGGCTCACGTTGGTCGGTACGAACGGCTCGCCGTGGGCGCATGGCTTGCGCTGCTCGACGAGGCGCACGACCGGCGCGTAGCGGCGGGCAAGCTCGCGCGGCGCATCGGCGGCGCGGGCGGCGGCGGGCGCCGCCGCTGCGGCGATCGCCAGCACGGCTACCACCGCGTGGAACCTCAATCCCAGCTTCGGCCTCAGGGAGCTAACTATGAAGCCCGCCACGAAGTCGAGTCGCCCGGCCTAAAGCTCAGGCCGTCGGGAGCCGGCAAGCGTTAGGAGGCGAACAGTCTCCAGTTCCCCTCGGAGACGACCTCGATGGCCCCGTCGGTGACCTTGATGGCGGTCTCGTCGTCGATCGCGTACGCCGGACAGCCCAGGTCGGCGGCCCAGCGCTCCGCGTTGGCCATGGTGTTCTCGGGCAAGTCCGGATGGTCGACGTGCGGGAAGATCGAGAAATCGACGACTCCCAGCGCGCTGTCGCCGCCGGCGGGCGGCTTCCAGACGACGAAGTCCTCCCCGATTCTGGGCGTCATCACCATGCTGCCGGCGCTCAGTCCCGCCCAGACCGCGTCCAGGGACGGCAGGAGGTCGGCCAGTCCCGACTCCCGCATCCAGTGAGACAGGTACAGGGAGTCGCCGCCTCCCACGAGCAGAACGTCGACCTCCTGCACCATGGGAACCCAGTTCTCTGCGTCGATGCTGGGCAGCGCGGTGAGCTCGAGCACTCCGAGCGACTTCCAACCCAGCTCGCACATAGGGGTCCTGGGCTCTCGTCCGCTGATGAATTTCCATGCCTTGCCCGGCAGGCTCATGGGGTGCCCGTAGGACGCGGTGGGAATGACGAGGGCTGTGGACTCGGCGATCGGCTTGCCGAGTAGGTCGACCAACGCGCTCTCGATGCTCGCGTTCTTGATGCCAGCGGACGTGAGAAGAAGCCTCATGCTGCCTCCGGGTTGGATGGTGTTCTCTGGGACAGACGGCTCGGCAATTCGTAACTCATCGGCTCGATAGGGTGGCGTCCGATGGCGCGCTACATCCCGGACGAGATCGAGGCGTACTCCGAGCGCTTCACGACGGCCGGACGGCTCGAGCTGTTCGACCGTCTCGGAGCCGAGACCAGGGAGACCCAGACCGCGCCCCAGATGATGGTCGGCGTCGTCGAGGGCGCCTTCCTTTCGTTCCTCGTCTCGTTCGCGCAGGCGAGCCGGGTTCTCGAGGTCGGCACCTTCACCGGCTGGTCGTCGATCGCGATGGCGCGGGCTCTGCCGCCGGGCGGGAGCCTCGTGGCCTGCGACATCGACGAGGAGACGACCGCGATCGCCCGCCGCTACGCGGAGGAAGCCGGTGTCGCCGACAGGATCGACTACCGAGTCGGGCCGGCGATCGAGACGCTCGCCACCGTCGACGGCCCGTTCGACTTCGCCTTCATCGACGCCGACAAGCCCGGCTACGTCGACTACTACGAGGCGATCCTGCCCAAGCTCTCCGAGCACGGCATCATCGGCGCCGACAACACGCTGTTCGGCCTCGACGGCGACGGCGAGAACGCACGAGCGATCAGCCGCTTCAACGAACACGTCGTCGCCGACGACCGCGTCGAAGCAGTGTTGCTGCCGATCCGCGAGGGCCTGACGCTGATCCGGCGCCGCTAGGCGTCGCGGCTCAGTGCGCCGGGTGGAAGTACGCCTGGTAGATCTTCTTCGCTGCGGGCGCTGCGGCCTCGGCGCCGAAGCCGCCCTTCTCGACCATCACGACGACGACGAGCTTCGGGTGGTTGTACGGCGCCCACGACGCATACCAGGAATGGTCGGGGCAGCTCGGGCCGCACGTCTCGGCAGTGCCGGTCTTGCCGGCGATCGGCGGCTGGAAGCCGGAGAACACGCTGCCGGATGTCCCACTCGCGCTGTTGGCGGCCTCGTAGAGCCCCTGCCGGATCGCCCAGGTATACGGCGAGAGCTTCACCTTCCGCACCGGCTTGAAGCGGAGCTGGTGCCGGACGCCGTTCCTGATCACCGCTTCGCCGACGTGCGGGCGCACGACCTTGCCGCCGTTGATCAGGGCCGAGTACGCGACCGCGAGCTGGAGGGGACTGACCTGGAGCGCGCCCTGGCCGATGGCGAGGTTGACTGCCTGGCCTTCCGTGTACGGCGTGCCGGCCAGCCTCTCGAAGTACGAGCCGGGCATCGGGAGATATCCGGCGGCGGCGCCGGTCAGGTCGATGGGAGGCCGCGTGCCGAGGCCGAGCCTGCGCGCCCAACTCTGGATCAGCGTCGCCTTCCGGGCGGGATCGGCGGCCCAGACACGGGCGCCGAGCCGGTAGAACCATGTGTCGCACGACTGCTCGAGCGCCGTCGGGAGCGTCATGGTCTCGTTGGCGCCGCGCTCGACGTTGAAGAACGTGTGGTTCCCGAGCGTGAACGAGCCGGTGCACGGCTGTGGCGTGTACGGGGTGATGATCCCGGCGCTGAGAGCGGCCTCCGAGATGATCGGCTTGAAGGTCGAGCCGGTCGGATAGACGCCGCCGATCGCGCGGTTCAGAGTCGGCGTCGTGGACGTCTGGTGGTAGAGCTCGGCCAGATAGCTCGGCTTGTTCGCCGCCAGCTTCTGGTTGAAGGTCGGATAGCTGACGATCGCCTTGATGGCCCCCGTCCACGGGTTGATGGCGACCGCCGACGCGCCGGTGGGCGAATGGCCGTTCAGGCGCGCCTGCTCCATCCCGTACAGCAGCGCGTTCTGCGCTGCCCGCTGCAGGCGCGTGTCGATCGAGAGCTGAAGGGTTGGCGGCTGCTTCTGTCGCGGTACGTGGAGCGGGCCGGCGATCCGCCCGAGCGAGTCGACGGGGATCCTCGCTTGCACGAAGCCAGCGTTGAGAATCGAGTCGTACGCCGCCTCGACACCGCTCGTGCCGACGATCTCACCCGGTTTCGCGTCCTTGTATGCGCCGGACTTGAGCTGCGGCTCGCTTATCTGGTTGAGCAGCCCGAGGAATTCGCTGCCGAACCCGCCCTGCGGGTAGCTTCGGGTGTCCTCGATCCCGACCTTGAACCCCGGGTACTTCCCGCTCCGCTCCTGTATATAGGTCGCGAGCGCAGCGCTCGGGTGATGGATGACGACGGCGGGCGCGAACGGAGAACGAAGGATGTCGCTCTTGATCCGGGAGATGAGTGTCCGCGGTCGCGTTCCGGTAAGGCGTGCGAAGCTGCGTAGCGCGCGCCGCCCGTCGGTGCTCGGCCACCACCGGCCGTGCGCGTCCCGGCTGCCGAACGAGGCCGCGTCCGCGTCGACGACTACGTGTCCCGTCGTCCCGACCAGCAGGTGGCCCTGCGAGTCGACGATCGCGCCGCGCGAGCCGAGCAGGTCGACCGTCCGGAACGCTTGCTTGTGCGCTGCCTTCGCGTACTGCTTGCCGTGCAGCACCTGGATCGACCAAGCGCGCAAGAACAGCAGCGTGAGGCCGGCCGCGACGACGACGGCCAGGCCGCCGACGCGCACGTAGAAGCCGGGACTGCGGAAGTACGGCGCATCCGCGCGCGAGTACGGCTGCGGGAGTCGCCGCCCGCGCGGCAACCCACCGCGCGGCAAACGCGGGGTCTTCCGGCCGCCTCGGGTCGGCTTGCCCGACGCGATTTGCAGCCACCACGGGAGCTTCGGCCGGCGACGAGGTTCCGGTCTCGAGATCGCCACTGAGGCGTCCAGAGTAGTCGCTTTTTCGGCCTGTCTACCGGCCGTCCAGCCGCTGCTCGAGCCAATCCGTCAGGGCCTGCGTGTACTCGGGGCTGATCGCAGCGCGCTCGTGGACGCCGCCGTGGGTCGGCGCATGGTCGGTGCCGGCGAGCCGGACGACGGTGAGGTCTGCGTTTCCGGCGGCCTCCCAGGCGGCGATGCTGGGCTCGATCGGCGTCCATTCGTCCTCCTCGCCGTAGAAGAGGAGGACGGGACAGCGCACCTTGGCGAGGATCGGGGCCGGGTCGAAGTCCATGTCCGGCCACTCGGCCTCCGGGTCGAGCGTTCGCGGGACGTTGGCGAGCGGGAACCAGGGCCGGCCGGCGTAGCGGTCGACGATCTCTTGCGACGTGCTCAGGCGGCTGCCGTCGCGGAACGCGTCCTCGAGCACAGCGCGGAGCTCCGCGACCTCGGTCAGGGCCGGCTCCGCGCCGAAGCCATGGCGCCGCAGCTGCTCCGCGGTCCCGTAGCGCATCTGCACCGCCGGACTGACCCCGCACGCCGCGACCAGGACGAGGAACGCGACCTCCGAGGATCTTGCGGCCGCGAGCGCTGCGACCCACGCGCCCTGGCTCCAGGCCCACAGGCCGAGCGGCACGTCGCCGACCTCCGCGTGAAGCGCCTCCAGGGCCAGGAGCGCGTCTTCGGCCTGGACGGCGAATGGGACGTCCTCGTCGCCCGCCGACGGCCGCCGGTCGAAACGCAGGACCGCGACGCCGAGTGGGACGACCGTGTCCGCGAGATGCTCGAACAGGAACTGCCGGCGGGAGCCGTCGGACGCGGGATGGAGCGGAACGATCCCGCCGCGCACCCGTCGCTCGGGAAGCGTGAGCTCTCGCTCCTGCACCTACTCCTCGGCGAGCTCGTCGGCGAGCAGCGAGAGGGCGAACGAGCGCCAGGCCAGATCCGGATCGGCGCACAGCGACTCCGCCGCTGCGGTGACGGCCGGAAGCCCGTCGGCGGGCAGCTCGCCGAGCGCGGCCGCGAGCTGCGCGAGCCGCGCCGGCGTCTCCAGCTCGTCGGCAAGCCGCTCGGCCGCGACCGAGTCGAGCTCGAGCTCGCGATGAGGATCGCCGCCGGCAGCGAGAACGAACATCGCGCGGCGCCGAGCCCCGTTCAGAGCGGCTTCGTCGATGGATACGTGGTCCCGGACGAGCCAGCAAAGAACGACCAGCAGCTCGGTCGAGCGCGGGTCGGGCTTCGACTGCTCGAGCTCCTCGAGCCTAGCCCGGGTCCCGGCAGTCACCCGTCTCGCCTTCGCAGCAGCCGGCCTTGAAGCGGCATTTGGGACATTGGTAGCTCCCATGCCGCCATTCCATCTCGGCGCTGCAGCGCGGGCAGATCTCTTTCGTCATGCACCGGAGCGTACGGACTCGAGCCGACGGAACTCGAGCACCTGTTCGAAGCCGAGGCGCTCGAGGATGGGGCGGGACATGGGCCCCGCGCCGACGACGAGCGCGGGCGTACCGCGGCGCACTGCCTCATCCCACCGCGCTCGCACGACTGCGCGGTACGCGCCGCGCCCGCGGGCCCATTCAGCGGTCGAGCCGCCCAGGAGATAGCCCCCGGCACGGGTGTAGATCGCGCGGCCGGTCGACGCCATCCGGCCGTCGACCCAGGCGACGAAGATCGGATCGACGCTGTGCGCCCACTCGGCCGCGAGGTCCTCGTCGGTCGGCTTTCGTTGGCGCGGGTCGGCGAACGCCGCGAGCGCGAGCCGGCGCGACTCGACGTACTCGTCGAGGGTCTCGACCTGCCGGACTTCGATCCCTTCTGCCGCGGGCGGCTCGGACGTAAGGACCATTGCGGCGAAGAGGTAGTCCTCCTCGAGACGCTGCAGCCCGGCGGCGAGAAACGCGTCCTCGCGCGGCGTCGAGCGCTCGGTCAGCCACCAGCTCGCGCGCTCAGGTCCGCTCTCGTGCATGAATGCGTCGACGTCCGCGATCGCCTGCGCAAGCTCGTTCTCACGGAGCCGAACCCTCTCCACCTGCGCCCACGTGTTCCCGAAGTCGGAGCTCAGCGCGAAGCTGTCGGTAATTCGCAAGCTTCGGCCGGGCGCTGGCTCGAGGAACGGGCCCATGCCCTCCGCGAAGTCGACGAGCTCAGCCTGCGTAGTACTCGTCCGCGATCGAGAGGACGTCGTCGAGGACGGCGACGCCATCCGCCAGCTCCTCCGGCGTGATCGTGAGCGGCGGGCAGATCATGACGACGTTCCAGTGCGTCATCAGGTAGAGGCCGCGCTCCAACGCCGCCTTCGTCAGCCGCGCGACGGGCGCCGCCGCTTCGCCGGTCGCGTTGAACGGGACGAGCGGCTCGCGTGTCTCCCGGCTCCGGACGAGCTCGAGGCCCCAGAAGCAGCCGAGGCCGCGCACGTCGCCGATCGACGGATGCCTGTCCGCGAGCTCGCCGAGCAGTGACGCGAACACCGGCCCGAGCTCGGCCGCGTGCTCGACGATGCCCTCCTCGCGGAACGCCTCGATCGAGGCGACGCCGACGGCGCACGCAAGTGGATGG
>DASQCM010000100.1:0-6807 GCA_035634675.1 Gaiellaceae bacterium | reverse complement strand
CTCCGACGCCTCGAAGATCGTCATTTCCTCGGCCGAGGGGAGGTGCTTCGTCCAGGTTCCCTCCGACCCGGGGACGAGCAGGTTGCGTAGGCGGACGTTGGCGAAGGTGCCGCGCACCATCACCTCGTGGTTGCCCCGGCGGGCGCCGTAGGAGTTGAACTCGCGCCGCTCGACGCCGTGCCCGGTCAGGTACTGCCCGGCCGGCGAGTCCGGCCGGATCGCACCCGCGGGCGAGATGTGGTCGGTCGTGACCGAGTCGCCGAGCAGGACGAGGCATCGTGCGCCCTCGACGTCCGCGACGGGCTCGGGCTCGCGCGGCATCCCGTCGAAGTACGGCGGCAGGCGGACGTACGTCGAGCCCGGATCCCACGCGTACAGCTCGCCCTCGGGCGTCTCGAGCCCGCGCCAGCGCTCGTCGCCGGTGAAGACGTCGGCGTACGTCGAGGAGAACATCTCGCCCCTGACCGACGTGCCGATCACCTGGTCGATCTCGTCCCGGCTCGGCCAGAGGTCGCGCAGGAAGACGTCCTCGCCGTCGGGGCCCTCGCCGAGCGGCTCGTTCACGAGGTCGATGTCCATTCGTCCGGCGAGCGCGTACGCGACGACGAGTGGCGGCGACGCGAGGTAGTTCGCCTTCACCTCGCCGTGGATGCGCGCCTCGAAGTTGCGGTTTCCGGAAAGCACAGCGCAGACGACGAGGTCGCCGTCCGCGACGGCGGCGCTGATCGGCGCGGGCAGCGGCCCGGAGTTTCCGATGCAGGTCGTGCAGCCGTAGCCGACGGTGTTGAAGCCGAGCTCGTCGAGGTACGTGTCCAGGCCGGACGCCCGGTAGTAATCCGTTACGACTTTCGACCCCGGCGCGAGAGAGGACTTGACCCAGGGCCGCCGCTGGAGGCCGCGCTCCACCGCCTTCTGCGCCAGCAGGCCGGCGGCGATCATCACCGACGGGTTCGACGTGTTCGTGCAGGACGTGATCGCGGCGATGACGACGGAGCCGTGCTCGAGCGCGTAGTCCTCGCCCTCGACGTCGACCCGCTTCTTCTCGAGCGTCGCGGTGTGTGCGGGAGCGGCCTCCGTGCCGTCGCCCACCCCGTCGCCGGTCGGCGGGTCGCTGGCCGGGAACGAGTCCGCGACTTCCTTGTCGTACGTTCCGTTGGTGTAGTCGACTCCGAAGCTGCCGAGGGACTCGATGAATGCGTCCTTCGCGTTGGCTAGCGGGACGCGGTCCTGCGGCCGGCGGGGTCCGGCGAGCGAGGGCTCGACGTCGTCGAGGTCGAGCTCGACGACCTGCGAGTACTCCGGGTGCTCGTCCGGCTCGTGCCAGAGCAGGTTCTCCTTGCAGTACGCCTCGACGAGCGCGATCCGCTCGGCGCTGCGGCCGGTCAGCCGTAGATAGCCGATCGTCACCTCGTCGACGGGGAAGAAGCCGCACGTCGCGCCGTACTCGGGGCTCATGTTCCCGAGCGTTGCGCGGTCCGCAAGCGCCAGAGAGCTGACGCCGGGGCCGAAGTACTCCACGAACTTCCCGACCACGCCGGTCTTGCGCAGGATCTGGGTCACGGTGAGCACGAGGTCGGTCGCCGTCGCGCCCTCGCGCAGCGCGCCCGTCAGCCGGAAGCCGACGACCTGCGGCACGAGCATCGAGAGCGCCTCCCCGAGCATCGCAGCCTCGGCCTCGATCCCGCCGACGCCCCAGCCGAGCACGCCGAGGCCGTTGATCATCGTCGTGTGGGAGTCGGTGCCGACGAGCGTGTCCGGGAAGGCGACGCCGTCCCGCACTTCGATCACGCGCGCGAGGTACTCGAGGTTGACCTGATGGACGATGCCGGTGTTCGGCGGCACGACGCGGAAGTTGTCGAAGGCGCCCTGGCCCCAGCGGAGGAACGCGTAGCGCTCGTGGTTGCGCTCGAATTCGAGCTCGACGTTCCGCCCGATCGCGAGCCGCGAGGCGAACTCGTCCACCTGGACCGAGTGGTCGATCACGAGCTCGACCGGAATCTGCGGGTTGATCGCGCTGGGCGCGCCGCCCTGCTCGCGCATCGCATTGCGCATCGCGGCAAGGTCGACGACCGCCGGCACTCCGGTGAAGTCCTGCAACAGCACGCGCGCCGGGTGGAAGGACATCTCCTGCGACGGCTCGGCGCCGGCTACCCAGCCGGCAACCGCCTCGGCATCCCCGCCGTTACGGAGGACGTTCTCGAGCAGGATCCGGAGCGTGTAGGGGAGCCGGGCCGCCCGCTCGTCCAGCTTGTAGAAGCCGTAGCTCTCGCCGCCTACCTGAAGCTGCTCCATGCATCGATTCAAGCAGAAGGTTTTCGTGCCCTGCGACGGGCACAGGGGTGTCGCTACCTTTGCGCGGGTGAGGCGGGAGGAGATCCAGCCCGGCACAGCCGGAACCGTCGAGCACGCCGTCCCGAGCGAGGCCCACGAGCTCTGGACGGAGGACGGCACCCATCACCTCGGCTGGTTTTGCGTCAGCACCGACCCGTTTCCGTGCCCGGCGCCCGGCTGCGTCTTCGTGGCCACGTTCATGACGGCCGCGCACCTCGTCCTCGTGTGGGAGGAGCGGGACGACCCGAACCTCCTCCGCCACGCGCAGCGCGCGAAGGAGGTCGGCCGCAACCCGCACATCGTCTCGTACGAGGCCGACTTCGGTCCCAGCGCCTCCTACTACGCGTGGGAGGCAGCCGGCCGGCCCGTGCACGGCGTTCGCGGCAAGTAGGCGCAGATGGATTTGAGCCGCTTCGGCGCGGCCCCGGCGTGGTCGCTCGGCGTCGAGGAGGAGCTGATGCTCGTAAACGCGGAGACGCTCGAGCCCGCGCGTGACGGCTTCTCCCGCGTCTTCGGCGAGGCGACCGAGCGGATCAAGCCCGAGCTGTTCGAGTCGTTCGTCGAGATCACGACCGGAGTCGTGGAGACGGCCGAGGAGGCGGAGGCCGAGTTGCGAGCGCTGCGGCACGAGGTGTCCGACCGCGCGGCCCAGCACGGGTTGGCCCTGCTGGCGACGGGCTCGCATCCCACCGCGCGCGGCATCGTCCCGATCGTCCCCGTCGAGCGCTATCGGAAGCTGAAGGCGCAGCTCGGGCCGCGGCTCTACCGGCAGCGGGTCTGCGGCCTCCACGTCCACGTCTCGGTGCCGGACCCGGACGCATGCCTGCGCGCGTTCGAGGGCGTCGTGCCGCGGCTGCCCGGGCTGCTCGCCGCGTGCGCGAACTCGCCCTACTGGGACGGCGTGGACAGCGGCTGGCGCTCGATTCGCTCCCAGATCCTGCTCGAGATGCCGACCGGCGGCCCGCCTCCGGTGCTGCGCGGCTGGGACGATTGGGAGGCGGCGAGCCGCAACGACAGCACCCGCCGGCACTGGGACGCCTGGCCGCGGCCCGTGTACGGGACGCTCGAGGTGCGCGTCATGGACCAGCCGACGTCGCTGCGACGCACGGCCGAGGTCACCGCCGAGGTGCAGCGGCTCGTGCGCGAGGCGGCGGAGTTCTCCGGCGAGCCGCTCGACCGCGACGAGTACGCGGTGCAGCGTGAGCGGGCGGCGCGCGAGGGCGGCGGCCCTGAGGCGGAGCGCCAGCTCGAGCTCGGCCCGGAGGCAGCCGTCCGGGAGATCGCCGCGCGGACGTTAGGCTGAGGTCATGGCGACCGTCTCCGACACGATCCAGGTAAACGGTGTCCGCTGCGAGCGCTGCGTGATGCGGCTCGCACATGCGCTCGAGGGCCATGAGGGCCTCGAGGCCGCGAACGCGAACCTCATGGGACAGGTCACGCTGGCCTGGGACGACGAGCAGACGAGTCGCGACGCGATCGTCGAGCGGCTCGCCAAGTCGGGCTTCCCCGAGCTCGCCACGGTTTAGCGCGGAATACCTACGTACGGGCGGCCGTTCCGGAGAGAATGGCGCTGGCGCTCAGTGGTACGGTGGACCGCGTGGACGCAGAGCCGGAGGAGGACGCGCAGCGGCTCGCAACGGAGGCGCGGGACCGCGTCCGGTTCGAAGAGGACGCCCTCGCACTCTCCGACCAGGTCTACCGCGTGGCGCGGCACCTGGCGAACTCGCGCGAGGACGCCGAGGAGCTCGTCCAGGAGACGTACGCCAGGGCGTTCCGCAGCTGGCGTCAGTTCACGCCGGGGACGAACCTCCGTGCCTGGCTGCTCCGGATCCTGACCAACCTCAACATCGACCGCGGGCGGCGGCAGCAGCGTGCACCGCAGATGACACCGCTCGAGGCCAACGACTATTACCTCTACGACCGACTCGCGGAAAACGGGGACGGGGTCTCCGACGAGCAGCGCGTCGTAGAGCGGCTTTCGCAGGACGACATCGTGTCGGCGCTCTCGGCGGTGCCGCACGACTTCCGTGACGTGCTCGTGCTCGTCGATCTCGGCGACTTCAGCTATGCGGACGCGGCCCAGATTCTCGACATCCCGGTCGGGACGGTGATGTCGAGGCTGCATCGCGGTCGCCGCATCCTCAAGAGCGAGCTCGCCGAGGCGGCAACGGAGGAGGAGGCATGAAGGACCCCTGCGCGCACTGCGAGGAGATGATGCAGCCGTATCTCGACCATGTCCTCACGGACGAGGAGATGGCGGCGGCGGAGGCGCACCTCGCGGACTGCGAGCTCTGCAGGCGGCGCTACCGGTTCGAGGAGAGCCTGCGCATCTACGTGCGGAAGGCAGCGGGGGACGAGCAGATGACCGTGGAGCTCCGGCAGAAGCTCGCGGCTCTCAGGATCCCGCTGGAGTAGCCACGTCGACATCCCCCGGCGGGCTCAGATCGTCGCAGGCGACGAGCCTGGCGGGGAGCGATTTCGCGCCCTCGTCCGGGACGTCTTCCCAGAGCGCGCGGGCGAGCAGCACAGGATGGAGACGGACTCCGCCGTAGGTCGCGGCCACCGCGTCGCCGCCGTTGGTGCGCCAGTCGTCGATCACGCGGTCGACGGCGCGCGGGTCCAGGTCGGGGCCGTCGGCGAGGACGACGACGGCAGCCTCGCCGTCAGGCGGGAGCGCGGCGAGGCCGCAGCGGAGCGAGGCGCCGGGCCCGCGCTCCCAGTCGGGGCAGCGCACGCTTTCCACGGGCAGTGTGTGCGCTCCGCTCACCACGACGATCCCGTCGACCGAGCTCTCGCGCAGCGCCGTGAGCACCTGGGGGAGAAGCTCGACCTGCTTCGGCGGCTCCGTCCCGTAGCGGGACGAAGCCCCCGCGGCGAGCACGACGGCGAAAACGGACATGGCCAGGTATCAGATACCAAGACAGGTCCGGTAGCAGCTACCGGCCGTGTCCAGAAGGGACACGGCCTTAGCCGAGCGCGGAAAGTGCTCGGTGCACGAGCGCCCGTGCGAGTGGCACCTTCCACTCCGTTCGCGGCAGCGGTGTGACCGAGTCGAGGGCGTCGATCCCGTCGATGCGCCACGGGATCGGGGCCACGCCCGCGAGCGCGATCCTTGTCGAGCCGTCGGCGTGCCGGGCCGCGGCGACGCCCACCTGCGGGAACGCCCAGCGCTTTCGGTCCATCGCCTTGAGGTACGTGCTTGCCTGCACCTGCGGCAGCTCGACCTCGAGGAGGAGCTCGCCGTCCTCGAGCGTCGTGGTGCTCCGGTTCCCCTCGTCGGGCAGCCGGTAGAGCTCCTCGACCGGGAACTCGCGCCGGTTCGTCCGCAGCAGCGCGCCGAGCGCCACGAGGGCCGCCGCGACGTCGGATGGATGCGCCGAGGCGCAGAAGCCGTTCGCGAAGATCGCATGCTCGCGGTGCTCGCCCTCCCGCGCGTGGCAGCGGTCGCCGCCGTGCAGGCGGCAGTCGTAGCCGAGTCGCCAGTACCAGCAGCGCGTCTCCTGAAGGAGATTGCCGCCGAGCGAGCCCATGTTCCGCAGCTGCGGCGACGCGCCGAGCCGGGACGCCTCGCGCAACGCGTCCGGGATCCCCGGCTCGGCCTCCAGCTCCGCGAGCGTTGTGCCCGCACCGATCACCCCGTCCCGCACACCGCGCGGGACGATCCCCCGCACGTCGACGAGCCGCTCCGCCTCGAGCAGGCCCTCGCGCAGCAGCGGCACCACCTCCGTCCCGCCGTGGACGAAGACGCCGCCGTCGATCTCCGCGACGCTAGACGGCCGCAGGAGCTCCACGCTTCTCCTTCTGCTTCGCCGCCTCGAGCGCGCGCAGCATCTCCTCGCGCGAGATCGGCAGCTCGTGCACGTCGGCGCCGGTCGCGTCGCGCACTGCGTTGGCGATCGCAGCGGCGATGGGGACGATCGGCGGCTCGCCGAGACCCTTGGAGCCGAGATTCGTCAGGTGCTCGTCGGGACGGTCGACGAACTCGCAGATGATCTCCGGCACGTCCGCGATCGTCGGCATCCGGTACGCGTCGAGCGAGGTGGTGAGAATCCGGCCCGTCTCGGGGTCGAGCAGCCGTTGCTCGGAGAGCGTGTGGCCGATGCCCTGGATGACGCCGCCCTCGACCTGGCTCGAGGCGCCGAGCGGGTTGACGATCCGACCGACATCGTGGATCGCGGCGACGCGCTCGACCACGATCTCGCCGGTCTCGACGTCGACGGCCACCTCGACGACGTGAACGCCGAACGTAAGCACGCTCATCCCGGTCGGGTTCGGCCCGCGCGCGCCCTTGCCGAGGATCTGCGATTCCTCGAGCACCCCGACGATCTCCTCCACCGGAGTGCCCTTCGCCAGGCCCCGCTGCTCGGCGATGTCCTCGACCTGCTCCCGCGCATCAGCGGCGGCCGCCCGCACCGCCGGTCCCATCGAAGGCAACGTCGACGAGCCGGCCGAGATCGAGGCGTACGGCCCGCGCGC
>DASQCM010000099.1:0-5630 GCA_035634675.1 Gaiellaceae bacterium | reverse complement strand
CTGAAAGAGAAGCGGCAGGCCAGGAAGGCGAAGAAGTAATCGGGCCAGGATGGCGCCCGCGGACCTGAGAGCCTTCGTTCGCGCGAACCTGCCTGAGCCGCCCGCGCGCGTGCTCGAAGTCGGCGCCGGAGCGGGCACCCTCGCCCGCGCGCTTCGCCAGGTCGGCTACGACGTGCTGGCGATCGACCCGAAGTCGGCGGGCGACGACGTCCGCAAAGTCGCGCTCGCCGACCTGGACGAGCCCCCCGGTTCGTTCGCGGCCGCGATCGCGGTCGTCTCCCTCCACCACGTCGACCCGCTCGAGGAGTCCTGCCGGAGGCTCGGCGAGCTGGTCGAGCCAGGCGGGACGCTGGTCGTCGACGAGTTCGATGTCGGCGCCTTCGACGTTCGCGCCGCGGCCTGGTGGCTCGAGCAGCGACGGGCGCTCGGCGAGACGCGGCCCGAGACGCCCGAGGAGCTCGTCGCGGAGCATCGCAACCACCTCCACCCGCTCGACCGGGTCGTCGCCGCGCTCGCGCCGCACTTCGAGCTCGGCCCTCCGATACGCGGACCGTGGCTCCATCGCTGGGACCTCGGCGAGTCGCTACGGGCCGTCGAAGAGGAAGCAGTCGCCCGCGGCACGCTGCCTGCGACCGGCGCGCGCCTGGTCGGGCGCCGCGGCCCGCAGTCACGCTGACGCTCTTATTGTCGAGAGTCGCATTTCTGCACTCTACGAGGCTTAGACTCGCTGCATGAGCACCGCACGCGAGGTGCGGAAGACCGTGACGATCGTCTTCTGCGACCTCGTCCACTCGACTGGACTGGCGGAGGGAGATCCCGAGGCCTACCGGCGCGTGCAGTGGCGGTACTTCGAGGCGATGCGCGAGGTCGTCGAGCGTCACGGTGGGACGGTCGAGAAGTTCATCGGGGACGAGGTCATGGCCGTCTTCGGCGTCCCAACGACACACGAGGACGACGCGCTCCGCGCGGTGCGGGCAGCCGACGAGATGCTCGACAGCGCCCGGGAGCTCGGCCTGGGCGTGCGCGTCGGCGTGAACACCGGCGAGGTGATGGCAGGCGACCCGAGCGAGGGGCAGGGGTTCGTCTCGGGAGAGGCGGTGATCGTCGCCAAGCGCCTGGAGCAGGCGGCCGAGCCCGGGGAGATTCTGATCGGCAAGGCCACCTACCCGCTCGTCTCGCATGCAGTGTCCGCAGGGCCGCTCGAGCGGCTCCCGGTCAAGGGCAAACGCGACGAGGTCGGCAGGCACCGGCTCGAGGAGGTGGACCGGTACGCACCCACCGTCCCGCACGGGCTCGACGTGCCGATCGTCGGACGCGACGATGAGATCGATCTTCTCCTCCGGGCATTCGACCGGGCGGTCGAGGAGCGTTCCGCGCGACTCTTCACCGTGCTCGGCCCGCCTGGCATAGGCAAATCCCGGCTCGCCGCCGAAGTCGCTTCGCGCCTCGGGGAGCGAGCTACGCCGGCGATCGGGCACTGCCTCTCCTACGGAGTAGGGATCACCTACTGGCCGCTCACCGAGATCCTGCGGGATCTGGGCGGCGGGGAGACGGCCGCGGAGGGGCTGGAGGGCGAGGAGCGCGAGGATGTGCTCAAGGTGATCCGTGGCCTCACGGGGAGGGCCGAGGCGGTCGGATCCGGTGAGGAGACCTTCCGCGCAGTGCGGCGCGTCTTCGAGACGCTCGCCCGCCGTCGGCCACTCGTCCTGTGCTTCGAGGACCTGCACTGGGCCGAGCAGACGCTGCTCGATCTCGTCGAGTACCTCGCCGGCTGGAGCCGCGGTGCGCCGATGCTGATCCTCTGCCTCGCGCGGCCGGAGCTCGTCGAGCGGCGGCCGACATGGATCGCGCCCAGTGCGAACTCGGACGCCATCGCGCTCGAGCCCCTTTCCGGGCAGGACTCCGACGCACTGCTCGCCGACTTCGCCGGCGAGTTCGACCTCTCCGCCGCCCTCCGGGAGCGGATCGGCGAGGCGGCTGAGGGCAACCCGCTCTTCCTCGAGCAGATGGCCGCGATGGCGGCCGAACAGGGCGAGGACGAGCCCTCGGTGCCGCCGTCGATCCAGGCCCTCCTCGCGGAGCGGCTCGACCGCCTCAGTCCAGACGAGCGCGTGCTGTTGGAGCGCGCCTCCATCGTCGGCCGGGAGTTTTCGCTCGCGGCAGTAGCCGCGCTTTCCGCCGGGCGTGACGACGCACCGCCACCGGCGGGCTTACTCGCGCTCGCCCGCAAGGGCCTCATCCAGCCGGGCGCCGCTTCGGAGACGGACGACCGGTTCAGCTTCCAGCATGTCCTCGTCCGCGACGCGGCATACGAGGCCACCCCAAAGGTGCTTCGGGCCGAGCTGCACGAGCAACTCGCCGACTGGATGGAGCAGTCCGGTGACGGAAACCTCCCGGAGCTCGTCGGATACCACCTCGAACAGGCCTTTCGCTACCGGCGGGATCTGGGTATCTCCGACGAGCAGACTGAGAGCCTGCGCGCGCGCGCCGGCGACCTGCTCGGCGCAGCCGGCAACCGTGCGCTCGGCCGGAATGACGTCCACGCTGCGCAGAGCCTCCTCAGCCGTGCGGTCGCCCTGCTCCCCGAAGGCGAGTCGGCGGTGGAGGGGAGGCTCGACCTCTGCCAAGCTCTCTTCCTCTCCGGGGACTTCGGCGCGGCGGCCGGCGTTGCACGGGACACGGCGGCGCGCGCGGTCGAGGTGGCAGACGAGGTGGGCGACCTGCGCGCGAGGATCATGCTGGCGCGAATCACTACCCAGTCGCAAGGCGATGAGGATCTGAGCGCAGCGCTGCTTGCGGTCGCCGAGGAAGCACGGCCGGTGTTCACGCGCGCCGGAAACCAGCTCGCCCTCGCCGAGGCGTGGTTCGCGACCGCCTGGGCGGAGCTGATCCGCTGCCACTGGGCCGCGATGCTCGACGCAGTTCTGAAGGCGCTCGTGCACGCCCGCAACGCGGGCTCCGCGCGGTGGGAGGGTGAACTTCCGGCTTGGCTGGGCACCGCAATGTTCTACGGCCCCACGCCCGTCGACGAAGCACTGCGCTGGTACGAGGAACAGCAGGCCCAACACCCCATCGCGTTGACACAGCAGGCGATGCTCGAGGCAATGCGCGGCAACTTCGAGGCCGCACGCAGCCTCGCCGGCTCGGCTGATGCGGCGGCCCGCGAGTACGGGCAGCAGCTCTGGCTAGCCGCGGGAGGGATGTCGATGTGGCAGGTCGAGACGCTTGCAGGCGAGACCGCTGCTGCCGAGGCCGCAGTACGCGGCAGCACCGAACTGCTCGAGGAACTCGGCGACGTTGGGTATCGGGGCGTGGCGATGAGCCAGCTGGCGTCGTCGCTTTGCTCGCTTCGCCGGTTCGACGAGGCGATCGAGCTCACGGTCACCGCCGAGGCGGTCACCGCCAACGACGACGTGGCGGGCCAGATGCTGTGGCGTCAGGCACGAGCGCGCGTCCTCGCGCGCCGCGGTGATCATGCGGAGGCCAAACGACTCCTGCGCGATGCCGTGACCCTCGTCGGGGAGACGGATATGGTCAACTTCCACGCGGACGCGCTCGCCGACTTCGCGGAGATCGACCGGCTCGCCGGGCGCAAGGACGAGGCATGCGAGCACCTCGACCAGGCCCTCGCCCTCTACGAGAAGAAGGGAAACCTCGCCGCCGCCGCCGCGGTCCGGCGCGAGCTCGATCGGCTTGCGAAGGGCGCCTCGATGACGTGACCTTCGACCGGGACGCTGTTAGCATCCCGCGCACCGGCGACAGAGGGAGAGCAAATGATCGAGGACGAATCGCGTGTTGATGCCCTGCGGGACGCGGGCTTCGACATCAAGTCTCCGCTCCCCGAGGCTTACGAGGACGTGATCGAGGGGCTCAGTGACGAGGAGCTCAAAGCACTCATCGACGTCAAGCTGCGCCTCGATGAGGCGCAGAAGAGGACGGGACCGGACGCAGGGCCTTACCGGGAATACTTCCTTCCCTTCTAGCAAGACGACAGCGAGCGAGCGGCTCCGCCTGAAGGTGGACCTCACCGCACCCGCGCTGGCCCATCCCGGTCGGCTCCTGATGGAGCACCCGCAAGCGAAGGATCTTTTCCCTCGCTTTCTCGCGACGGGCTACCCCGTCGCCGAGGCCATGATCCCGTTGATGGAGGCCGCGCTCGTCCGCGCTCGCGAGTCGGCGCCGCAAGATCCGGTCGCGGACGGCCTGGTCGCCTACCTGGAGCGGCACATCCCGGAGGAGATGCACGGAGACGAGCCGGGCGGCGCGACCCTGAACGATCTCGCGGCGCTCGGGATCGATCCGGACCGACTCCGCCGGGAGCCGCCTGCGCCTCAGGTCATGGCGCTGATCGGAGCCCAGTACTACTGGATCTTCCATCGCCACCCGGTCGCACTCCTCGGCTTCCTCGAGCTCGAGGCCTTCCACCCGGACGGACCGACCGTTGAACGCGTGATCGAGATGACAGGCCTGCCGCGAGAAGGCTTCCATCAGCTGCTCATTCACTCGAAGCTCGACGTCGCCCACGCGCGCGACCTTCACCGACTCCTCGACGCCTTGCCACTCGAACCCTGGCACGAGCAGCTGATCGGCTTGAGTGCGCTCCAGACCATCAGGCTCCTCACCGAGGCACTAATGGAGGTCGTCAGAAGCGACGACGTCCCGTAACCGCAGGGTCAACCCGGTGGAACGCGTGTTGCCCGCGGTGCGAAAGACTTGCGGCGTGAGCCCGGCGGCTGACGACCAGGATCGTGCCGGCGAGACAGATCTACTTGGCTCGCTTTCGCGCGTGTCGCCTTCGAGCGAAGCACGTGCGACGACGGTCTGGATCGCCTTCGGCGCCAATGTCGTCGTCGCCGTAGCGAAGTCCATTGCGGCCGTGGTGACCGGGTCGGCGTCGCTGTTGGCTGAGGCCGCACACTCCTGGGCGGACACCGGCAACGAGGTGTTCCTGGTCGTGGCCAATCGGCGCTCATCCCGACCGCCCGACAGTTCGCATCATCTCGGCTACGGACGCGAGGCATACGTCTGGGCGCTGCTCGCCGCGCTCGGTCTATTCGTGGCCGGCGCCGCTGTTGCGGTCACCCACGGGATCCAGGAGCTGATCAAGCCCGAGCCGGCGACCAACTTCGTCCTCGGCTACGTGGTGTTGGCGTTTTCCTTCGTGCTCGAGGGGATCTCCTTTCTCCGGTCGGTCCGTCAAGCCAGGCCCGTGGCCGAATTGTTCGGCCGTGACGTGATCGAGGAGGTGATGGCCACCTCCGATCCGACCCTCCGAGCGGTCTTCTTCGAGGACTCCGCCGCCCTGGTCGGCCTCGTCATCGCTGCCATCGGTCTGGCGGCGCACCAGGCGACGGGCTCCTCGGTGCCCGACGCCGTAGGTTCCATCCTCGTCGGCGTGCTCCTGGCCGTAGTCGCGGTCGTCCTGATCGACAGGAACCGTCAGTTCCTCGTCGGCGAGGAGGCAGACCCCCGGGTTCGCGCTGCCGCGATTCGGGAGCTGCTCGAGATGCCGGAGATCGCGCGGGTGACCTATCTCCAGCTGGGGATCGTCGGGCCGCGCAAGGTGATCATCATCGGCTACGTCGATCTCGCCGGAGACGCGACCGAGCCGCACGTCGCGGTGCAGCTGC
>DASQCM010000098.1:0-5379 GCA_035634675.1 Gaiellaceae bacterium | reverse complement strand
GATGATCACCCTCTGGGACAGTCCGGACTCCATGCGCGCGAGCGCGCAGGAGGCCGATCAACTGCGTCAGCGGACCGCGGACATGAGCGATCAGAAGATCGCGAACGTCGCGCTGTACGACGTCTCGATGGCGCAGACCGTCGCGGGCGTCCAAACCTAAGCATCCTTTTAGGGCCTGGCCCCGCCGCGGGCCAGGCCCCTGGTCGTTGTCCTCCACGGACTTGGGACGGCGCATCGACTGACTGTCCTGGCTGGGCTGTCGGACCTCAACGACCCCCAGCTGCGACCGCAGGCGCGAGGTACACGCGCGTGCGATCGGGTCACCCGGTGGCTTGCTAGTTAGGCCCTCCTACCGTCAGTACCGGGTGGTTTGCCCGAGCGAGTTGCTAGCGCCGGGGACAGCAGCCGAACTCGGAGGCTCGCCAGCGTGGCGAGCGCGAGCTGCGACTCAGCGAGCCTCCAATGTCCGCTTGACGCACTCGCGTCAAACGAAGGGCGCCAATCCGCCGACAACAGATCCCGCGTAGCTTCAGAATCAGCACCGTCATGAGAGAGGCGCGTCGAAAGGACCGCCGCCCGGGCACCAGGGACAGAGTCGCCGAGGCGTTCTGGCTGCGAGAGCCCGGCTGCGGCGAGATCCGCGCTGTCGAGCTGCCCGAGCCGGGGGCCGGCGACGTCGTCGTCCGGACCCTGCGCTCGGGGATCAGCCGCGGGACCGAAACGCTGGTGTTCCGCGGCGCCGTTCCGCTCGACCAAGGCGTCGCGATGCGGGCGCCGTTCCAGGAAGGGGACTTTCCCGGGCCGGTCAAGTACGGCTATCTCAACGTCGGCGCCGTGGAGGAAGGGCCCGCCGAGCTGCGCGGCCGCACGGTGTTCTGCCTCTACCCGCACCAGACCGCCTACGTCGTGCCTGCCGTCTCCGTGACGGTCGTACCCGAGGGCGTCCCGGCGGCTCGCGCCGTCCTCGCCGGCACCGTCGAAACGGCGATCAATGCGCTGTGGGACGCTGGTCCGGCGATCGGAGATCGCGTCGCCGTCGTGGGCGCCGGAATGGTGGGCTGCTGCGTCGCGCGGTTGCTGCAGCGGCATCCGGCCGTCGAGGTGACGCTGGTGGACGTGGATCCAAGCCGCGCGGACGTCGCCGCCGCCCTCGAGGTCGACTTCGCCGTTCCGGAGGCGGCTCCGCGGGAGTTCGACCTTGTCGTGCACGCGAGTGCGACGTCCGCGGGCCTCCAACGCTCGCTCGACCTGCTCGCCACCGAAGGCACCGTCATCGATCTCAGCTGGTACGGCGACACCGAGGTTCGGCTGACACTGGGAGGGGCGTTCCACGCCCGCCGTCTCGCGATCCGCTCGAGCCAGGTCGGAACCCTCTCACCGGCCCGCGCCTCGCGGCGGACGTCCGCCGATCGCCTGGCCCTCTCGCTCGAGTTGCTGCGCGACCCCGCCTTCGACGCCTTGCTCACGGGCGAGTCGCGCTTCGACGAGCTCCCCGACGTGATGGCCCGCCTGGCCGCGGGAAGCCTTCCGGCGCTCTGTCACACGCTCACCTACGGCGCCGGGTAGAGCGTGTTCAGCGTGACCGTCCGCGATCACATGCTGATCGCCCACAGTCTGCGTGGCGAGTCCTTCGGACCGGCCCAGAGGCTCCACGGCGCGACGTACGTCGTCGACGCGACGTTCCGGCGCGCGGAGCTCGATGCGGACGGCGTCGTCGTCGACATCGGTCGGGCGGCCGAGGAGCTGCGGGCCGTGCTGGCCGAGCTCGATTACCGGAACCTCGACGAGGAGCCGAGTCTCGCCGGCGTGAACACGACCACCGAGGCTCTCGCCCGCCTGATCGCGGACCGGCTCGCAGAGCGTCTCCAAGCCATCGAGCTCGACGGCCTCGTCGTCACGCTGCACGAGTCGCCCGTCGCCTCTGCGTCCTACGAGCGTGCACCGTGAACGCCGTCCATTTCATCGTCCCCGAAGGCATCGCGGACCCGGCCCGGCCGAGCGGAGGCAATGCCTACGACCGCCGGGTCGCTCGCGGGCTCGCCACGACGGACTGGACGGTGCACGTCCACGAGGTCCCGGGTCCGTGGCCGTGGCCCGACGCGAAGTCGCTTCGCGCGCTCGCTGGCTCCGTCGGGGAGGTTCCCGACGGCGCTCTCGTCCTCGCCGACGGGCTCGTCGCCTCGCCCGCGGCCGAGGTTCTGGCCCCGGAGGCGGGACGCGTGCGGCTCGTCGTGCTCGTACACATGCCGCTCGGTCACGGGGCGACGGACACCGGTGCGCGGGAGCGAGAGGAGGCAGTTCTGACGGCTGCGGCGTCCGTCGTCACCACCAGCGCCTGGGCCCGCCGCGCCCTCCTCGAGCTCTACTCCCTGCCGAGCGACCGCGTCCACGTGGCCGAGCCCGGTGTCGACCCCGCCGAGCTCGCGCCTGGGACCGCAACCGCCGGGGCCCTGCTCTCGGTAGCCGCGGTGATCCCCGGCAAGGGCCACGACGTGCTCGTCGACGCGCTCGCGCCGCTGACCAGCTTTCGGTGGCAGTGCCTGTGCGTGGGCAGCCTCGAGCGCGACCCGGCATTCGTGGCGAGAGTGCGCCGCCGCGCCGCCGACAACGGGATGGATCGGCGCCTGCGCTTTCCTGGGCCGCAGGCCGGGGCCGACCTCGCGCGTAGCTACGCGGGAGCAGATCTGCTCGTGCTCCCTTCTCGTGCCGAGACGTACGGGATGGTCGTCGCCGAGGCGCTCGCGCGTGGGCTTCCGGTCGTCGCCGCCGAGGTCGGCGGGGTGCGGGAGGCTCTCGGGCAGGGCCTCGACGGAACCCGGCCGGGCCTGCTGGTTCCTCCCGGCGACCCTGCTGCCCTTCGTGACGCACTGCGAGCTTGGCTCGAGGACGCCGGCTTGCGCGGGCGGCTGCGCGTAGCGGCTCGCGAGCGGCGCACCTCGCTCCCGGACTGGTCGGCGACGACCTCGGCCGTCGCCGACGCTCTCGGGAGGGCGGCATGACGACCGTCGAAGCGATCCGGGTCAGCCCCGAGTGGCTCGAGCTGCGCGAGCCCGCGGACGCCGCGGCCCGCTCGCTAGACCTCGTCCGGCAGCTCCGAGCACGGCTTCCGGACTACGGTCCGCTGGTCGTTCACGACCTCGCCTGCGGCAGCGGGGCCATGGGCCGCTGGCTCGCCCCTCTGCTGCCCGCCCCGCCGCGCTGGATCCTCCACGACCGCGACCCCGACCTGCTCGCGCTCGCCGCGGCCGGAGTCTCCGGCCCCGTCGAGACCCGCCTCGGCGACGTCACCAGGCTCGGCCCGGAGGACTTCGCGGGGGCGAGCCTCATCACCGCTTCAGCTCTGCTCGACCTGCTCACGAAGGACGAGCTGACCGGGCTGATCCACGCCTGCGCCGGTGCCGGGTGCCCTGTGTTCCTCACGCTCTCCGTGACCGGTCGCGTGCAGCTGCTGCCGGCAGATCCGCTCGACGCTCGAGTCGCGGCCGCATTCGACGCGCATCAGCGCCGCCTGACGCCGCGCGGGCGGCTGCTCGGCCCGGACGCGGTGGAAGCGTCCGCCGAGTTCTTCCGGCAACAGGGAGCCGAGGTCGTCGTCAGACCGAGCGCCTGGCGGCTCGGCACCACGGAAGGCGACCTCGCGGTCGAGTGGCTCACCGGTTGGGTGGACGCCGCCTGCGAGCAGGAGCCGGCGCTGGCCCCCGAGGCCGATCTCTACCGGCGCCGCCGTCTGAGAGAGGCGGCAGCCGGCGTACTCGCCGTCACCGTCGGCCATTCCGACCTGCTGGTGGTGCCGTGAGACGTTTCCGTCGGTGGGCCAGCCCGGCTCTCGCCCTTGCGGTGCTCGCGGTCGTGATCTGGCGTCTCGGCACCGGTCCGTTCCTCGCCGGGGTCGAGGCGGTCGACGGCCGCGCTCTTCTGGCCGCGTCCGCCATCTTCTTCGTCACCACCGTCTTCTCTGCGTGGCGCTGGACAATCGTCTCCCGCGGCCTCGGCATCCGCCTCTCTCTGCCGGCCGCCGTCGCCGCCTATTACCGGGCGGTGTTCCTCAACCTCGTGCTCCCGGGCGGCGTCGCCGGCGACGTCCATCGCGGAGTCAGTCACGGCCGTGAGGTGCATGACGTCGGCCGTGCCATGCGCGCTGTCGTGTGGGAGCGCTCGGCCGGGCAGGTCGTGCAGATTCTGCTGCTGATCGCCGTCCTCCTGGTGTTGCCGTCGCCCGTGCGCTCGTCCATGCCATTCGTCGCGGCTGCGGCGGTCGCGGTCGTCCTCGGGCTCGTCCTCGTGGGCCGGGTGAGGAGGAGAGACAGGCATTCCAGGTGGTCAAGGGTGAGGAATGCGGTGGTGACCGACGTCCGCGAAGGGGTGCTGCGGCGGAATGCGTTGCCGGCGGTCGTGTTCGCATCGGCGATGGTGGCCGTCGGTCATGCGGCGACGTTCCTCGTCGCCGTGCGGACAGCCGGCGTCGATGCGCCGCTCTTCCGACTCCTGCCGCTGGCGCTGCTCGCGCTGCTGGCCATGGTGCTGCCGAGCATCGGCGGCTGGGGACCGCGCGAGGGAGTGACCGCATGGGTGTTCGCCGCAGCGGGCCTCGGCGCGGATCGTGGAGCTGCGACCGCCGTCGCGTACGGAGTCCTGGTGCTCGCCGCCAGCCTTCCCGGGGTAATAGTGCTCGTTGTGGGATGGCTTCCCCGCCGCGGTGTCCCGAGGTCACGCTCGCGCAGGCGGCTCCTGTTCCGGCCAGAAGGAGCCGCCGATGCGTGAGCGCCCTTACACGCTGCTCTCCTGCTGCGTCTCGATCGACGGCTACATCGGCTCCGCGGCGTCGCGGCTCCTCCTGTCGAACGACGCCGACTTCGACCGCGTGGACGCCGTTCGCGCCTCGTGCGACGCGATTCTGGTCGGAGCGGAGACCGTGCGGGTCGACAACCCGCGGCTCCTCGTGCGCTCGGAGGCTCGGCGTGACGAACGCGCCGCCCGCGGCCTTCCGGAGTCGCCGATCAAGGTGACGGTGACGCGGCGGGCCGAGCTCGACGCCCGCGCGGACTTCTTCAGCGTCGGGGACACCGAGAAGATCGTCTACTGCGCGAGCCCGAGGGCGGCAGACGCGCGCGGCCGTCTCGGTCGGGTCGCCACGGTGGTCGACGCAGGCGACAACGTCGAGATGCGTGCACTCAGCACCGACCTGGCGGCGCGGGGCATCGACCGGTTGATGGTCGAGGGCGGCGGGACGGTCCACACGCAGTTCCTCACGGACGACCTCGTCGACGAGCTGCAGCTGACCGTCGCTCCGGTCTTCGTCGGCGACTCGGACGCAACCAGATTCGTACGGGACGGTCGCTTCCCGTGGAACCCCGCCCGCCGGGCGGAGCTCGTCGACGT
>DASQCM010000097.1:0-10880 GCA_035634675.1 Gaiellaceae bacterium | reverse complement strand
AGCATGAACAAGATGCGCTGCGTCTTGTCGGTCGTCGCGGCCATGAACAGCGTCGAGGCCATCTGGCTGACCACGTAGACGACGAGGAGCACGTAGCCGCCCCACTGCGCGGTCGTCCCCGCCGAGATGTCGTGGATGAAGTGGAGCCACGAGAGGTCCGATCCCGGCGGGAAGTTGTAGTTCTTGAGCGTGTAGTAGAGCGCGACGAAGACCGGGAGCTGCAGCAGCATCGGTAGGCACGAGGCAGCCGGGTTGATCTTGTTCTCCCGGTAGAACTTCATCAGCTCCTCGTTCTGCTTCTGCTTGTCGTGCTTGTACTTCTTCTGGATCTCCTTCATCTGCGGCGCGTGCTGCTGCAGCGACTGCATCGAGTGGATCTGCTTGATCGTGAGCGGCACGAGCAGCATCCGCACCACGACGGTGACGGCCACGATCGACCACGCCCAGGTGAAGCCGGCGTTGTAGTGGAACCAGTTGAGAACGTGCTTCATCACGGTCTCGAGCTGGCTGATGATCGGGACCGTGTAGAGGATCATCGGACCGGGTCGAAGCCGCCGTGGCTCCAGGGGTTGCAGCGGAGCAGACGCCAGCCTGCGAGGAGGCTTCCGCGCACGAGGCCATGCTTCCGCAGGGCCTGCACGGCGTACTCGGAACAGGATGGGTGGTACTTGCAGGTAGTCGGGAAGAGCGCGCCCAGCGTCAGGCGGTAGGCCCACACCAGGCCGATCCCGAGCTTGCTGGGCAGGCGCAGGACGACGCTCATGCCGCGAGCAGCCCCGTCTGTCCGAGCAGCTCGTCGACGCGCTCGCCGAGCCACGCGAAGCCGTTCGTCTCGGCGGCCTCGACGAGGCCCGGCCGCACGATCAGCACGTAGTCGTGCCCCTCGGGAATGCGCTCGAGCCGCTCGCGCCACACCTCGCGCAGGCGCCGCTTGATCCGGTTCCGCTCGACCGCTCCACCGGCAGCGCGCGGCACTGCGAATCCGATGCGCGGCTCCGCCGGGTCCTCCTGCGGCAGCCAGTAGAGAACGAGGAAACGGGACGAGACCGACCGCCCTCGGCGGTGCACCGCGTCGAAGTCCCGGGAGCGGGACAGGCGGTTGGCGTGCTTCACGGATGCAGCTTAGTGGCTCGGTCCCGTCGGACCGATCAGGCTGAGAGCCGGGCGCGGCCCTTGCCGCGGCGGCGCTTGAGGATCGCGCGGCCGGCCTTCGTCGACATGCGCGCGCGGAAGCCGTGCTTGCGCTTGCGGCGGCGGACGTTTGGCTGATAGGTGCGCTTCACGAGGGCGGATTGCTCGTCTTTGCCAGAAAAATCCCCGCCGGCGGCGGGGCGCGCGGGCCAGTATAGATGAGCGTCATCCACCGTCTTGTCCACAACCGCAGACGGCGGAGGAATGCGGCCAGAGCGAGTTCCCCCCACTTTTGTCCACACCTGTGGAGGGACTGGCGCACCTGCGAAAGTTCCTGCAAATAGCCCTATTTTGCCCCTGTCGAGACCGCTGTTATGCTGGCCGCCGGGCGGGCGACGGGAGGAGCAGGGCGTCGGTGGAGCACCAAATCGAGCTGTCTAGGGAGAACCTTTGGGAGGAGATCTCGGGGCGGCTCAAGGAGGCGCTCAGCGCAGGGACGTACGCCAAGTGGTTCGGTGACGTCCACCGCCTGGAGCTCGAGGACGAGACGCTCGTCCTCACCGTGCCGAGCGAGTTCACGCGCGACTGGATCGAGGGGCACTTCCTCGGCCTGATCGGCGCGGCCGTGCGCGACATCACCGGCGTCGAGCATCCGGTCGAGCTCAGGGTCGCCGACAACGGCGAGTCGACGACGGAGGACCGTGGAGGGGTCGACGCCCTCGTTCCCATGGTCCAACCCATGCGAGGACGCCCCGAGAGCGGCGGCTTCAACGCGAAGTACACGTTCGACTCGTTCGTGATCGGCTCGTCGAACCGCTTTGCCCATGCGGCCGCGCTCGCAGTCGCGGAGGCGCCGGCGCAGGCGTACAACCCGCTGTTCATCTACGGCGGCACGGGCCTCGGCAAGACACATCTCCTGCAGGCGGTCGCGCAGTACGTCGCCGAGCACTCGTCCGAGCTGTCGGTGCGCTACGTGACGAGCGAGGCCTTCGTCAACGACTTCATCAACTCGCTGCGCGACAAGCGAACCGAGGGCTTCAAGCAGCGGTACCGCGCCTACGACGTCCTGCTCATCGACGACGTCCAGTTCCTCGAGGGCAAGGAGCGCTTCCAGGAGGAGTTCTTCCACACGTTCAACTCCCTCTATGAAGCGGGCTCGCAGATCGTCCTCTCGTCCGACCGGCCGCCGCGCGACATCGCGACGCTCGAAGAACGGCTGCGCAGCCGGTTCGAGTGGGGGCTGATCACAGACATCCAGCCGCCGGACCTCGAGACGCGCATCGCGATTCTCCGCAAGAAGGTCAAGGTCGACGGGATCCACGTGGAGGACGAGCAGGTGCTCACGTTCATCGCCGGTCGGGTCTCGTCGAACATCCGCGAGCTCGAGGGCGCGCTCACGCGCGTCGTCGCCTTCTCGTCGCTGACAGGCCGGCCGATGACGGTCGAGCTCGCCCAGGACGTGCTGCGCGACGTCTTCCCACAGGGTGAGGCGGCCGAGGTCTCGATCAAGCGGATCCAGGATCTCGTCGCCGAGCGCTTCGACCTCAGCCACGACGAACTCTGCGGTGACAAGCGCTCGCAGAACATCGTCTATCCGCGGCAGGTCGCGATGTATCTCTCGCGCGAGCTCACCGACTCGTCGCTGCCGAAGATCGGCAAGGAGTTCGGCGGCCGCGACCACACGACGGTCATCCACGCAACCTCGAAGATTGCGCGCCTGATCCGTGAGGACAGGTCTGTGTACAACCTCGTGCAAGAGCTCACTGCACGTGTGAAGCAGGTGCGCTGACGCTTGTCCCCTGTGGGACCGGCGGGATCGTCCACAATGAAGCCCCACACGCCGAACGCAGGAGCCATGCGGCCGCAGGCACGTCTTCCCCGTCGTCCACACTCCCTATGACTTCTACAAGGAACTGAACATGATCGAGAGTGACATTGCAGTGGGCGCCGGGCTGAGGATCACGTGCTCGAAGGACGAGCTCGTCGACGGCCTGTCGCTCGTAGGTCGCGCCGTTTCGAGCCGCACCGCGATCCAGATCCTGTCGGGGATCCTGCTCGAGGCTCGCGAGGGAGAGCTGCGACTGGCCGCAACCGACATGGAGCTCTCGCTGCGCGCCGCGGTGCCGGCGCGGGTGGAGGGAGACGGTGCCGTTGTGCTTCCGGGGAGGACGCTCGTCGACATCGCGCGACTGTTGCCCTCCGACGAGGTGACGATCGAGCACCGCGCCTCGGAGTCCGTCGTCCACGTCACGTCGGGCAGCGCCAGCTACACGCTACACACGTACAACGCGGAGGATTTCCCGCGACTCCCGGATTTCTCCGATACGCAGACCTTCGCGGTCGACCGCGAGGCGTTGATCGCGACGATCGCTCGCGTGGCGCGCGCCGCTTCCCGGGACGAGGCGCGTCCTGTCCTCACCGGAGTCCTCGTCCAGTTCGCGGGGGACAAGCTCGTGATGGCGGCGACCGACTCGTATCGTCTCGCCGTGAAAGAGACGACGCTCTCGGCTTCGGCACCGGAGCTCGAGGCGATCGTCCCGAGCCGCGCGCTGCAGGAGCTGGCGCGCATCGCCGGCGACGCGGAGGAGATCGCGGTCGGCGTGCAGGAGAACCAGGTGCTCTTCTCCACGGGTGATGTCTGGCTGACGACGCGGCGCATCGACGGGCAGTTCCCGAACTATCGGCAGCTCCTTCCCGAGACGTTCGAGCACGAGCTCGTCGTGCCAAGGGGCGAACTGCTCGACGTCGTGCGGCGTGCGGCCGTGATGATCCAGCGCGCGACGCCGCTCCAGCTGCGCTTCGCCGAGGGTGAGGTCACCGTCGTCGCGCGGACGCACGAGGTCGGCGAGTCGCAGGAGTCGATGCCGGTGGCCTACACCGGCGAGCCGCTCGAGATCGGCTTCAACGCCGAGTTCCTGCGCGAGGGGCTCGAGTCGGTCGAGGGCGACGACGTGCGGATGAAGCTCATCAGCTCGCTGCGGCCGGCCGTGCTCACGGACGAGGGCGAGGACTTCACGTACCTCGTCATGCCGATTCGCCTCCCCGGCTGACCGGCGCTGGTCGTCGAGACGGTCTCGCTCCGCAACTTTCGCTCCTACGAGCGGCTCGAGCTGGCGCTTCGGCCGGGGCTCGTGCTCGTCGTCGGGCCGAACGGAGTCGGCAAGACGAACCTACTCGAGGGGACACATGTGGCGACGCAGGGGTTTTCCCCACGGACGCGCACGGAGTCGCAGGTCGTCCGCTTCGGGGAGGAGGGAGCGCGGGCCGCGGTCTCGGGACGGCGTGGCGACGTGCCGGTCGAGCTCGAGGTGACGGTGCGGCGTGGCGAGGGCAAGCGAGCGCGACTGAACGGCTCCCCGCTCCGCGCCGCCGAGCAGCTCAGGACGCTCGTCTCCACGCTCGTCTTCACGCCCGACCGGCTCGGGGTTGTCAAGGGCCCTCCGGCCTCCCGCCGCGCGTACTTCGACCGCGCACTCGGACGGCTTGCTCCGGCTCGCGCCGCGTTGCCGGCGGAGTACGGCGCGGCCGTCGCACAGCGCAACGCCGCGCTACGGCGCGCAGCCGGCGGGTATGGAGGCCGGGATGCGATCGAGCCCTGGACCGCGCAGGTCGCCGATCTCGGCGCGGGGCTCGTACGCGCCCGGATTGAGACGCTCGCGGAGCTCGAGCCGTCCTTCGCCGCCCGCGCCGACGAGCTCGGCCTCGAAGGAGCCTCCCTTCGCTACGAGGGCGAGCCTCCGACACGAGAGGCGCTCGACGCGGCGCTCGAGCGCGATCTCGAGCGCGGCACGACCTCGTTCGGGCCGCATCTCGACGACGTCGTGCTCGTGGCCGGCGTCCGTGACCTCCGCAGCTTCGGCTCCCAGGGCGAGCAGCGGCTCGCTCTGCTCGCGTTGCTGCTCGCCGAGGCGGAGACGATTGCCGATCGCACCGGCGTCCCCCCGCTCCTCCTGCTCGACGACGTTCTCTCCGAGCTCGACCCGGACCGGCGGCGGATCCTCGCCGCCCGCGTCGGCAGCGTGGGCCAGGCTCTCGTGACCGCGACCGATCCGTCGCTACTGCCGGCCGCCCCCGACCAGCTGCTCGAGGTGACGCCGGGAGCGGTGCTGGAGTCGGCGGCGTAATGGAACGGCTCGGCGAGCAAGTCCGCTCGGAGCTGCGCCGCGTTGGGTCCGACAGCGGCGCCGGAGACGTCGTCACGGCCTGGCCCGCGGCCGTGGGCGAGGAGATCGCGCGCAACGCCTGGCCGGCACGGACACAACCTGACGGGACGCTCGTCGTCCATGTCCGCGATTCCGTCTGGGGCTTCGAGCTCACCCAGCGTGCAGGCGAGATCGCGGGCCGCCTGCCCGGCCGTCCGCGGCTCCGTTTCGTTCCTGGGCCTCTGCCGGATGCGGCTCCGGAGCCGGCTTCTCCCGAGCTTCTCGAGGCGACTCCGGAGCAAGCACGCGAAGCGGCCGCCCTGACCTCGGAGATCGCGGACCCGGAGCTGCGGGAATATGTTGCGAAAGCGATAAAAATGGCTCTCGCACGGAGCCCGGACGACCGCTCCGTCTGATACACTTACTTCTGCCCGCAAATGCGGAATTTGCAGGGCTTTTTTTATGACCGAAACAGACTACACCGCCAAGGACATCACCGTTCTCGAGGGCCTCGAGCCGGTCCGGCTGCGGCCGGGCATGTACATCGGCTCGACGGGGCTGCGCGGGCTCCATCAGCTCGTCCACGAGCTGATCGACAACGCGGTCGACGAGGCCCTCGCGGGCCGCAACGACCGGATCGAGCTCACGCTTCATCCCGACCACTCGGTCACGGTCCAGGACTGGGGCTCGGGCATTCCGGTCGACGTGATGCCAGAGCAGGGACTACCCGCGCTCACGGTCGTCCTCACGAAGCTCCACGCCGGCGGCAAGTTCGGCGGCGACGGCTACAAGGTCTCCGGAGGCCTGCACGGCGTCGGCGTCTCGGTCGTGAACGCGCTCGCCGAGCGCTTCGTCGCCGAGGTGCGGCGCGACGGGGAGATCTACCGCCAGGAGTTCGAGCGGGGAGAGCCGACGGGCGACATGGAGCTCATCGGGAAGATGGGCAAGGACGACCCGACCGGGACGACGATCACGTACCTCCCGGACTCCGAGATCTTCGAGACGCTGGACATCGAGGCAGGTGCGCTCACCCAGCGGCTCCGCGAGACCGCGTTCCTCACGAAGGGCCTGCACATTAAGCTCGTCGACGAGCGCGCCGAAGGGAAGACCGTCGAGTTCCACTACGAGGGTGGTATCCGCGACTTCGTCTCGTACATCAACGAGGCGAAGGACGCGATTCACAAGCACATCGTCTACTTCGAGGGTGAGACCGACGTGGGCTCCGTCGAGGTGGCGATGCAGTGGAACTCCTCCTATCAGGAGTCGGTCTACACCTTCGCCAACAACGTCAACACCATCGAAGGCGGCTCGCACCTTTCCGGCTTCCGCAGCGCTCTCACGCGCACGCTGAACGCAAAGGCGCAGGAGCTCAAGCTCCTCAAGAAGGACGAGACGCTGGACGGCGAGGACGTCCGGGAGGGCCTCGCCGCAGTCATCTCGGTCAAGCTCCGCAACCCGCAGTTCGAGGGGCAGACGAAGACGAAGCTCGGCAATCCCGGCGTCGAGGGTCTCGTCCAGACGACGGTCAACTCGAGCCTGTCCCAGTTCCTCGAGGAGAATCCTCAGGATGCGCGCGCGATCTGCAACAAGGCGATCGCGGCGATGCGCGCGCGCCTGGCGGCGCGTAAGGCGCGCGAGCTGACGCGACGCAAGTCGGCGCTTGACAGCTCCTCGCTGCCCGGCAAGCTTGCCGACTGCTCGATCCGCGACCCCGCCGCCGCCGAGCTGTACATCGTCGAGGGCGACTCGGCCGGCGGTTCGGCCAAGACCGGCCGCGACCGTACGTACCAGGCGATCCTGCCCCTGCGCGGGAAGATCATCAACAGCGAGAAGAACCGCATCAACAAGGTGCTCTCGAACACCGAGATCCAGGCGATGATCACCGCGATCGGCACCGGCATCGGAGACGAGTTCGACATCTCCGGCCTTCGCTACCACCGGATCATCGTCATGACCGACGCCGACGTCGACGGCTCGCACATCCGCACGCTCGTGCTCACGTTCCTCTACCGACACATGCGTGAGCTGTTCGAGTACGGCCACGTCTACATCGCGGTGCCGCCGCTCTACAAGGTGAAGCTCGGCAACCGGGAGTTCTACTTCGAGAAGGATTCGCAGCTGGAGGATCTCCTCGTGCGCGAGCGCTTCGGCGACCTCGAGGTGCACGACCGAGGCGGCGCCGACGTGAAGCTCACCGAGGCGCGTTGGAAGCGGTTCACGGGCGCGCTCGCCGAGCTCGAAGGCTGGACGGCGCGCCTGCGCGCCGACTACGGCCCTCACGCGGCCGACCTCGCCGTGTCGCACCGGCTCGTCGAACTGGACGCCGCGACGCCCGCCGAGCTCGAGGCCGCAATCGGCTCACTGCCGCCGAACGGCTACAAGCTCTCAGTCCTCGAGCGCGACGAGAACGGCCTGCGGGTCACGGTCGTCGAGGAGGAGACCTCAGCGGCCCAGACCATCGGCCTCTCGGCCGAGCTGCTCGCCTCTCCGATCTACGCGAACCTTCGGCGCGCCTACCGAAAGCTCGTCGAGGTCGTCGGCCCTCCGCCGTTCACGCTCGCGCTCGGCAAGAACCGTGCCGTGGCGGATAGCTTCTCCGAGCTGCGTTCGGCCTCGCTCGACCTCTCCAAGGAGGCGGGCATTCAGCTTTCCCGCTACAAGGGGCTCGGCGAGATGAACCCGGAGCAGCTCTGGGAGACCACGATGGATCCCGCGAAGCGGCTCATGGTCCGTGTCGATGTCGAGGACGCAAGCGCCGCCGACCAGCTCTTCTCGATGCTGATGGGCGACCAGGTCGAGCCGCGCCGGATCTTCATCGAGGAGAACGCGAAGGACGTCACGTTCCTGGATGTCTGAGGTAGAGACGGGCGCACTCGGACGGGGCCGGATCGAGCCCCGCGAGCTCGAGCAGGAGATGCGGTCGAGCTTCCTCGATTACGCAATGAGCGTGATCGTGTCGCGCGCGCTGCCGGACGTGCGCGACGGATTGAAGCCGGTGCACCGCCGGGTGCTCTACGGGATGCACGAGGCCGGCCTGCAGCCGAACCGGCCCTACAAGAAGTCGGCGTCCACGGTGGGCGCCGTGATGGCGAACTACCACCCGCACAGCGACTCCGCGATCTACGACACGCTCGTCCGGATGGCGCAGCCGTTCTCGCTGCGCTACCCGCTCGTCGACGGGCAGGGCAACTTCGGCTCGATCGACGACGACCCGGCCGCGGCCATGAGATACACCGAGGCGCGACTCTCTCGAATCGCGACCGAGTTGCTGCGCGACATCGACGCGAACACCGTCGACTTCGAGCCGAACTACGACGAGTCGCGGCGACAGCCGTCCGTCCTCCCGTCCCGGTTCCCGAACCTGCTCGTCAACGGGTCGACGGGGATCGCGGTCGGGATGGCGACGAACATGCCCCCGCATCACCTCGGCGAGACGATCGACGCGGTCGTGGCGATGATCGACGATCCGAACATCTCGGTCGAGGGACTGATGAAGCACGTCAAGGGGCCCGACTTCCCGACCGGCGCGATCGTCGTCGGCCGCAGTGGTATCCGGGACGCCTACCGCACCGGGCGCGGCCGGATCGTCATGCGCGCACGGGCGCATATCGAGGAGTTGCGGGGCGGCCGGTCGGCGATCGTCGTCACGGAGCTTCCGTACGGCGTGAAGAAGGGCGGCGACACGGGCGTCATCGTCAAGATCGCCGACCTCGTTCGCGACAAGGTGCTCACCGAGGTTGCCGACCTCGCCGACCACTCCGACCGCACGGGCATGCGGATTCAGATCGAGCTCAAGCGCGACGCCATTCCGCAGGTCGCCCTCAACAAGCTGTTCAAGCACACGCCCTTGCAGTCGACGTTCGGCTACAACGGAGTCGCGCTAGTCGACGGCGTTCCGCGCACGCTCTCGCTACTCGAGCTGGTCAGGCACTACCTCGAGTTCCAGCGCGAGGTCGTCACGCGCCGGGCGAAGGACGAGCTGCGCAAGGCCGAGGCCCGGGCGCACGTTCTCGCCGGCTACCTGATCGCGCTCGACAACATCGACGCGGTCGTCGCGTTGATCCGGGCCGCCGACGACACCGACGCGGCGCGCACCGGTCTGATGGAGCAGTTCGCGCTCAGCGAGATCCAGGCGCAGGCGATCCTCGACATGCGGCTCGCGCGTCTGACCGGGCTCGCGCGCAAGGAGGTCGAGTCCGAGCACCGCGACCTGATGGAGAAGATTGCCGAGCTGCGGGAGATCCTCGGCGACCCGGCGAAGATCGACGCCGTCATCCGTGAGGAGTTGCTCGAGGTCAAGTCCATGTACGGGCGGAACGACGACCGGCGCACCGAGATCGTCGCGGCCGAGGAGGAGCTCGAGCTCGAGGACCTGATCGCGGAGGAAGACATGGTCATCGCGATCACACGCTCGGGCTACATCAAGCGCCTACCGGTGACGACCTATCGCGAGCAGCGCCGCGGCGGCATCGGCGTGATGGGGATGGACATGAAGGAGGACGACTACATCGAGCACCTCTTCGTCGCCTCGACGCACGACTACATCCTCTTCTTCACGAACGTCGGCAAGGTCTACCGCCTCAAGGTGCACGAGCTGCCGCTCGGCTCCCGCCAGTCGAAGGGACGGGCGATCGTCAACCTGCTGCCGTTCCGCCAGGACGAGCAGGTGCGCGCGGTGATCCAAACGCGCGACTTCGAGGAGGCGAAGTACCTCGTTTTCGCCACGAAGAACGGCATCGTCAAGAAGACCGAGCTCGCCGCGTACAACACGCCGCTCAAGGCCGACGGGATCATCGCGATCAAGATGCGCGACGGGGACGAGCTCGTCGGCGTCCGCCACTCCACGGGTCAGGACGACATTCTCATCGTCTCGCGCAAGGGCCAGGCGATCCGCTTTCACGAGACCGACGCCCGGCCGATGGGTCGCGACACCTCCGGCGTCGCCGGCATGAAGCTGCGCGCGGGCGACGAGGTGATCTCGATCAACATCGCCGAGGACGACGCCGATCTGCTCGTGGTGACCGAGAACGGGTACGGCAAGCGGACGCGCGTCTCCGAGTACCCGGTCAAGGGCCGCGGCGGCATGGGAGTCAAGACCGTCCAACTGACCGAGGCGCGCGGCTACCTCGTCGGCTCGCGCGTCGTCCGCGACGGGTACCAGGTCATGCTCATCTCGACCGCGGGGACCGTGATCCGGATCCCGGTCGAGGACGTCAAGCGGCTCGGCCGCTCGACGCAGGGCGTGATCGTGATGCGCCTCCGCGGGGGCGACGAGCGCGTCTCGGCGCTGGCCCCGGTCGTCGAGTCGGACGAGCCGAGCGGCGACGAGGAGCCGGTCGTCGAGCCCGCCGAGGGATAGCCCCGCGCTGCGTTAGCGCAGCGCCCCCTTCCAAAAGAAGCGCCGGCGCTCTATAACTGTCCAACGGGGTTTGGTTCAGCAGGCGAGGCGGCGAGGGCAAATGGCGGTCAGCCGGCAGGTCGATCTTCTCGAACCCATCAATCTGGCGGAGCATCTCGACAAGGTCGAGCTCTACCTCGGCCAGGTCTGCCAGATCGCCGGGATCTCCAAGATGCAGCTCGACTACTGGACGAACAAGGCCCAGATCC
>DASQCM010000096.1:0-7896 GCA_035634675.1 Gaiellaceae bacterium | reverse complement strand
CGCACGCGCGGCGCGGCAACCAGATTGGCGCGGCGGGAATGGTGCTTGCGGTCGTCGTCACGTGGATCCGGATCGGGACGACGAGCTGGTGGGCGATCGCGCTGGGAATGCTGATCGGCGGCGGCTTCGGCGCCGTCGCAGCCCGCAAGGTGCGCATGACGGCGATGCCGCAGATGGTGGCGCTGTTCAACGGCGTCGGCGGCGGCGCGGCGGCGTTGATCGCCCTCGCGGAGCTCCACCGCATCCTCCCCCCGCCGGGCACGCCGACGGACGACGTCTCGCTCGCAATCGTCCTCTCGGCGCTGATCGGCTCGATCTCGTTCGCCGGCTCGATGATCGCGTTCGCAAAGCTCCAGGAGTTGATCCAGGGGCGGCCGATCACCTATCCGGGCCAGCAGTTCGTCAACGGCGCCATCTTCCTCACGGCGCTCGGCCTCGGGCTCGCGCTCGTGGCAGGCGTACAGGACCAGTGGCTCCTCTGGGTGCTCGTCGGCCTTGCACTCGTATTCGGAGTCCTCTTCGTGCTCCCGATCGGCGGCGCCGACATGCCGGTGGTGATCTCACTCCTCAACGCGTTCACCGGGCTCGCGGTCGCCGCGAGCGGCTTCGAGCTCGAGAACAACGTCCTGATCGTGAGCGGCATGCTGGTCGGCGCCTCGGGGACGCTGCTGACGGTGATGATGGGCCGCGCGATGAACCGCTCGATCGCGAACGTGCTCTTCGGGGCGTTCGGCAAGATCCAGGAGAGCGGAGCGGCTGCCGCCGCGGACACCGACGGCGGCGCCGTCCGGAGCGCGAACGCGGAGGACGTAGCGGTCATGCTCGCGTACGCGCACAAGGTCGTGTTCGTGCCCGGGTACGGGCTGGCGGTCGCGCAGGCGCAGCACGACCTCCACCAGCTCGCCGACCAGCTCGAGGCGAAGGGCGTCGAGGTCTCGTACGCGATTCACCCCGTCGCCGGCCGCATGCCGGGCCACATGAACGTGCTCCTCGCCGAAGCCAACGTCCCGTACGACGAACTGCACGAGCTCGACGAAGCGAACGGGGAGTTTCCGCGCACCGACGTCGTGGTCGTGGTCGGCGCGAACGACGTCGTCAACCCCGATGCCCGCAACAACCAGGGCTCGCCGATCTACGGGATGCCGATCCTGAACGTCGACGACGCGCAGGCAGTCGTCGTCCTCAAGCGCTCGATGAACCCGGGCTTCGCCGGGATCGAGAACCCGCTGTTCTACAACCCGAAGACGGTGATGCTGTTCGGCGACGCGAAGGCGTCGGTCGACCAGCTCATCGCCGACGTCAAGAATCTCTGATGGCGATCACCGGCGCCCACGTCCTCCTCTTCAGTCCCGAGGCGGAGGCGCTGCGCGCGACCCTGCGTGACGTCCTTGGCTGGGACTTCGTCGAGGCGCACCCGGGCTGGCTGATCTTCGCGCTGCCACCGGCCGAGCTCGGCGTCCATCCTTCCGACGGGGAGACCAAGCACGAGCTCTGGCTGATCTGCGACGACCTCGACACGACGGTCGCGGAGTTGCGGTCGCACGGGATCGAGTTCATCGGCGATCCGGCCGAAGAAGGCTTCGGCGTCTGGATTCGGATGCGGCTGCCGGGCGGCGTCGAGGTTCCCCTGTACGAACCGAAGCACCCGCTCGCAATCGACGCCTAGGAGGCGCGACGGTAGACGCCGTCGTGCGCGACGGCGCGGCCCTCGAGCTCGAGCTCGACGAGCGTGGCTGCGACCTCCGCCGCGGGAAGGCCCGTCTGCCGGACGAGCTCGTCCGCGCTCGCCGGGAGCAGGTCGAGGAGCGGCGAGCTCTCCCCCGCCTCCGGCTCCAGCTCGATGCCGAACGAATGGAGGACGTCGGTCGCGCCTGTCAGCGGGGCGGCGCCGAGCTTGAGGAGCGCGTTCGTCCCGGCCGAGAGGGCAGACGTGATCTCGCCGGGAACGGCGAACACCTCACGACCCTCCTCGAGCGCGAGGTCGGCGGTGATCAACGCCCCGCTGCGTTCACGCGCCTCGACAACAACGGTGGCCGCGCACAGGCCGGCGACGATGCGGTTGCGCGCGGGGAACCGCCAGGGAGCGGGCTCGACCCCCGGCGCGTACTCCGAGACGATGAGGCCTGCGTCCGCGATCCTGCGCGCGAGCTCGGCGTGACCCGCGGGATAGTCGCGGTCGATGCCGCAGCCAAGGACTGCCACTGTGGTCCCGCCGGCCTCGAGCGCTCCCCGGTGCGCCTCCGAGTCGATCCCGCGCGCGAGGCCGCTCACGACGACAAGCCCCGCCGCCGCGAGCTCCCGCCCGAGGCTGCGGGCGACCGAGGCTCCATAGCCGGAGGAGGCACGCGCTCCCACGACCGCCGCGGCCGGCCGCGACAGCACCTCGGGGTCCGCGCTGCCCCGTAGGAAAAGGCCCGCCGGCGGGTCGTGGATCGCTCGGAGCAACGGCGGGAACTCGCGGGCCGAGCGCGAGACGAAGCGGTAGCCGTCCGCTGCGAGCCGTTCGAGCCATCGTCCCTCGTCGAAGCGCCGCTCGAACGCGCGCCAGCGGCCCCCACGCGGCGGCCGTACGAGATGCGTTCCCGTCTCCGAGGCGAAGACCGCGAGCGCGAGCTCAGACATTCGCGAGCTCGTCCGGCGAGCGGTAGGACAGAGCCTCGGCCACGTGCTCCGGCAGAACCGCCTCCGCCTCGGCGAGCGCCGCGATCGTCCGTGCGACGCGTCCCACACGGGCGTAGCCACGTCCGGAGAGATGAAGGCGATCCGCAGCTCGCCGGAGAAGCGCGTCGGCCTCAGCGTCACGGCGCGGCGGCCTAATCGCAAGCCGCTCTCGCGCGGCGGCCACACGCGTACCGACAGCCGCGGAACCTTCGCCCGGCGCCGCCGCCAGCTCCTCGCCGCGGACGCGCGGCATCGCCAGAACGAGGTCGAAGCGGTCGAGAAGCGCGCGAGAGAGCTTGTCCCTGTAGCGCGCGAGCCGCTGCGCAGAGCAGGTGCATTGGGCGGAGGGATCGCCGCGTCCGCCGCAGGCGCACAGGTTCATCGTCGCAACAAGCTGGAACCGAGCCGGGAACACGACCCTGCCTGCGGCCCGTGCGACGGAGATGTAGCCGTCCTCGAGCGGCTGCCGCAGCGCCTCGAGCGCGGGCCGCTGAAACTCCGCGAGCTCGTCGAGGAGGAGCACGCCACGGTGCGCGAGGCTCGCCTCGCCCGGCCGTAGATGCGGACCGCCGCCGACGATCGCGGCGGTCGAGGCGCTGTGGTGGGGCGCGCGGAAGGGCGCCACCGAGACGAGTGGGTGCTGTCCGTCCACGAGCCCCGCGACCGAGTGGATCCGCGTCACCTCGAGCGCGGCCTCCGACTCGAGCGGCGGCAGGATCCCGGGAAGCCTGCGCGCAAGCATCGTCTTTCCCGTCCCCGGCGGCCCGCCAAGCAGGACGTTGTGCCCACCGGCGGCCGCGAGCTCGAGCGCGCGGCGAGCGCGCTCTTGCCCCCGGACGTCGGCGAGGTCGGGCACCGCGGCCGCGCCGTTGCCGTTCGGCGTGAGCGGCGGCTCGGGCTCGAGCTCGAGCTCGCCGCGCAGGTAGGCCGCCGCCTCCGCCAGATGGTGGATCGGGATCGCGTCGATGCCGGCAAGTGCCGCCTCCGTCGCGGCATCCCCGGGGCAGAGGAGGCGTTCGACTCCGAGCCGGCGCGCACCCTCGGCGACCGCGAGGACGCCCCCGACCCGGCGCAGGCGCCCGTCGAGCGCCAGTTCGCCGACGGCCGCAGTGCGCTCGAGCGCTGCCCGCGGGATCTGGTGCGACGCGGCGAGCACGGCGAGCGCAATCGGCAGGTCGAAGCCGGAGCCCTCCTTGCGCAGCTCGGCGGGCGCCAGATTGACCGTGATCCGCCCATCCGGGAAGGTCAGCTCGGCGGCGGCGATCCCGCTTCTGACTCGCTCACGCGCCTCCTGGCAGGCGCGGTCGGCGAGACCGACGATCGTGAAGCCGGGCAGGCCGTCGCGAACGTGGGCCTCGACGTCGACGCGTCGCGGCTCGAGACCGACAAGAGCGTGCGTGACCGCGCGTGCGAGCACGCATCGAGGCTAGGAACGAAGTCGTGTCGGAGCTGTGCCGGAAAGGTCGAAGATCGCCGACTTCGATCCCTGCATCTCGTACGATCGGCGACGAGGATGCCAGTGGCGACGCCTGATCCGATCGCCGAGATCATCGGGGACTATCGAGCCTTCGCGGCGCTGCAGCGCGACCGCTTGGTCGCTCGCGGCATCGACATCGCGCCCTACCCACTCAGCCACCTCGCCGTCCGTGTCGCCGACTGGGACCTGTACGTCCACCAGCGGACGCTGCTCGAACGCCATGCGCAGGCGAACCTCGAGGATGTCTGGAACGGGCGGCCGATCTCAAAGATCGTGCTCGCCGAGCCGCTCGAGGTTCTCGACGGAGCTCTGGTCTCGCGCATCGAGCTCATCCCGCCGGTTCACCAGCGCGTCTACCGGATGGGCCTCGAGCACCTCGGCGTCGTCCTGGGTGACGAGTTCGACGACTTCTCGCGCGTGCATCGAGCAGTGCTGACGGGCCAGCAGTTCCAGAGTCTCGGGGTCGAGCCGGTCTACATCCTCTTCGAGGACTTCACCCACGTGAAGTTCTACCGGCGATCCTTCTTCGACGTCGTCGAGGACGAGGGAGCGCGCTTCGACGGCTTCAGCCACGTCGACGACTGGGTGCCGCAGCGGCTTGTCACCGCCACCGGCCCGAACCCGCTACCGCGGTGACCAGTCGCTCGTGTGGCCGGCGTTCCGGAATGACCCTGAGCAAATTCGCGCGTCCTTAGTACGATCAACGGGTGGGCGACGATTCGCCAGACCGCCCCAGGAAGCAGATTTGGATCGGCTCGATCGTGATCCGGTGCCGGCGTTTCGACGAGATGCTCGCGTTCTGGCTGGCGGCCCTCGGCTACGTCGTGCAGGCGCCGCCGAAAGACGGTTGGGTCATACTCACCGACCCGACCGGAAGAGGCCCAAACATCTCTCTCGACCGGGTCGAGCGGCCTCCACCACTCGGTGAAACCAGCAGGGTGCATCTCGACTTCTACACCGACGACGGGGAAGGAGAGGTCGAGCGGCTGCTCGCGCTTGGCGCGACACGGTACGAACGCGAGACCCGCCCAACGGACGACTTCGTCGTCCTCGTAGACCCTGACGGCAATCGATTCTGCGTCGTTGACTAGCTTGCGCCGCCGGTCTCCGGGTCGCAGGTCGCTCGGCTGGGCCAGTGTTCCGGAATGACCCCGGATTCACGGCTCGGACGATAGGGCAGTGAGCTGGGCCAGTGTTCTGGAATGACCCCTGAGGAAGGTTGCCGTTTCCGGGTCAGGGAGCGAGTTGTACGAGTTGAGTGTCTGCCAGCTAGCGGGGTTCGACTACTTCGAGAACAGATCGAGCTGGTGACTGGCCGCTACGCACGATCACTCGGCGGGGGTCGATTCGTGGGAGGGCGACCGGAGGGCGAGGTGAAAGGTCGAGCCGGTGCCTGGGGTGCTCTCGAGTTGGATGTTGGTCCCGTGGGCTTCGGCAATGACCTTTGAGATCGCCAGGCCGAGGCCGCTGCCGGGAATTGCTTCTTCGATCGCGTTCGTGCCCCGCGAGAAGCGACTGAAGAGGTCTGGTTGCTCGGCGGCAGGAATGCCGTGGCCGGTGTCCGTCACTTCGAGGATGGCGGTGCGGCCTTCGCTTCGTGCCGCGAGTCGCACGGTTCCGCCGTGCGGCGTGAACTTGACCGCATTCGTGACGAGGTTGTCGACGATCCGAAGGAGTTGAAGCCGATCGGCGAGCGCACGCTGAGGAGGGTCCGCTTCGACGATCAGGGCGATGTTCTTTGCGGAAGCTGCCGGGCGGGCCGTTTCCGCAGCTTCCTGCAGGATCCCGCCCAGATCAACCGGTCGCAAGTCGAGCTCGAGTGGCTGCGAGTCTGCTCGCGCCAGAAAGAGGAGCTGGTCGACGAGGACGGTTAGCCGATTGGCGTTTCGCTGAACGATCCTCAGGTGGCCCTCGCGGGTCGGCGAAAGCGGGCCTTCGGCAGCGTCGAGGGACATCTCGAGATAGCCGCTTAGCGACGTCAGCGGCGTCCGTAGCTCGTGCGATGCCGTCGCGACGAACTCGTCCTTGAGGCGGTCGAGTTCAAGCAGGCGCTCGTTCTGGTCTGCCAGCTGGGCGGTGCGCCGGCGCGTCTCGTCGACAAGGCGCTGGACCATCAAACCGGTGATCGCGGCGACGGTGGTGAGGACAAGGGCGCCTCGCCAGCCGGACTCCGGATATTGCGGTGCGCCGATCAGCTTGAGCGGTATCGTCTGCGCGAGGGCCATCGCCGTGAGGATCGCGGCAAGCTCCAGTCGCCCGGCGGTGACCGCGAGCCAGAGGACGGGGAGCAGGAAAAGACCTCCGAAGCCTGACGTGGATCCGCCCGCAGCCTCGCGGAGAAGCGCAGCGAGCACGATGTAGCCGATAGGGATCCCGATGGTGGCCAGTCGTGGGACGAGCGGCCAACAGAGGGCCAGCACGAGCAGGGCGGCAGCGAACGTCGCCGCGCCCGCAACTTCGCGGTAGTCGAGTTGGCCGGTCGGCAGGAAGAGGAGCGCGAACGCTGTGGCAACTGCGATCAGCGTGAACGGAAGCGCGTGCTCAGGCGGTTCGCTTCTCGCTCGCACGTCGCCGGGCGCCCGCTCGAAGCGGGCTGCGAAGTCAGCGGTCAATGCGCTCAACTTGCCCCCCGCGGGGTGCCAGAAGCGCAGGAGTCCAGGGTCCTCCGGTGGAATGAGATGCGATGGGTTCTTCCCACGTCCTCGTTATCGACGATGACGACGACATTCGTGAGCTTCTGCGTGAGCTGCTCGAAAGAGCGGGACACCAGGTCTCAGTCGCACCGGACGGCCACGCTGGCTTGCGCGAGCTCTACGCAGGCTCGGTCGACCTCGTGATCCTCGACGTCGCGATGCCGGGTCTCGACGGCTGGGCGACGCTGGAGCGGATCCGGGAAGTGACTGACACTCCGGTGCTGATGCTGACTGCGCGGGACGCCGAGCTGGAACGCGTGCGCGGGCTCCAGGGTGGAGCAGACGACTACGTGGTCAAGCCGTTCGGACGACAGGAGTTGGTCGCGCGCGTCGACGTGCTCCTGCGGCGTGAACGTAGTCGCAGCGAGCAGGACACCTATGCCGACGCGCGGCTCACCATCTCCTTCGCGCAGCGCGCCGTTCGCTACGACGAGCGAGAAGTCGTCCTCACGCCTCTCGAGTACAGGCTCCTATCCGCCTTCGTGCGCCACCCGAACCACGTGCTCAGCCACGACCAGCTCCGCGAACTCGTCTGGGGCGACACCCTCGCCACCTCCCGCGACGAGGTCAAGCTCTACGTCGGCTACCTGCGCCGCAAGCTCGCCCCGGACCCACCCCGGTCTACACCGATCGAGACCGTCCGCGGCTTCGGCTACCGCTACCGACCGCCCAGATAGCCCTTTCGGGCCACCACCCGCTTCCGGCCCCAAACATCCCGATTTCCTACCCAAGATGCCGATCATGGGAGCTGCCAGAACCCGCGAGAGAGGATCCCGGCGCTCAGAACTAGCCAGTGGCGTCCGGAGGCACCCAGACCGTCAAGGGCGCGGGAAACCGCGCCCTTCACGTGCCACCGATCTGTAATCGACGATCGTTAGGGGCGCCCACCTCAAGTAGCACTGCGCTCCCCGGGGCCAGTGTTCTGGAATGACCCCTGACGCGATGCGCTCGGATCGCGTTCCATTCGTTGAGGCCAAAAAAGAGGGCGCGGTTTCCCGCGCCCTCTCGAGGGAGGCTGAGAGTTCAGCCGGCTTACGGACAGGTACCGAGCACAGGACCGCTCAG